>CALBEF010000081.1 GCA_937927775.1 uncultured Anaerolineae bacterium
CCGGCTGTGGTGTCTGTGTCGAAGTCGATGCGGGGGAGGGGATTGGGCGCGGGGTCGTTGTGGGGTGGATGATGAACGGCATTCGCGCCACTGCGGTGAGGGTTGGGTCGCGCGCCGCTACGCCATCCTGGGCGCCGTCGCACGCCGATAGCAGCGCCAGCGCGGCGATCAGCGCCAGCAGGGTTGGGGCGCTGAATGGCCGGCTGGGCCGGCGCAGCGCAGGATTCATATTGATTCTCACCAGCCCATCATAGCACGGATGTTCTGGTTGCCTGTGACCGGTGTATTTCTCTGTGGGGGCATGTTGCCCGGCGGTCTGCCCGGTAGAGACGTTGCACTGTAACGTCTCTACGCAGCGTTTGCGAAACCGGCCTGCGCCGGCTTTGCGGCATGTGGCGCGCGGATTTATCCCGCGCGATGCGCCCCTACAATTCGATCACGCGCCAGGGGTGCACGTTGATGACGAGCGTGTCCTGCGTTCGTGTTTCGCGCGTCTGCATGGGAGCGTAGTTGCGGTGCTGGTGCCCGTGCAGCAGGTAACGCGGCCGGGCGACGCGGATCAGCCATTCGTAGGCCAGGAAGCCGGTGTGCGCCAGATCTGCGGCATCGTGGATGCCGAACGGCGGCGCATGAGTGACCAGCACATCCACGCCGCGCTCGCCGCGCAGCAGCGGGCCGATCATCGTCCGCATCAACCACAACGCGCGCAGCCGCTGGCTGCGCTGGCTGTACTGATATGGCACGTGCGGCTTGTAGCGCAGGCAGCCCTGCAGGCCGGCCAGCGTGATGCCGCCGACACGCCGGCGTTTCAGATCCAGGTCGATCCAGCCTTCCGGCTCTGTCTTGATGACGCCCTCTTCGCCGATCTCGTACAAGTCGTGGTTCCCCCGCACGTAGTAGCTGGGCACGTTGAGCATGGAGGTGACGAACTCCATGTAGTGCATTGGCAGGTCGCCGCAGCTAATGACCACATCCACCCCGGCGCACCGCTCGATGAGCGCCGGGCTGTAGATCCAGTCAACGACCTCGTCACTGAGGGCCAGCAGCTTCATGCTTCAACTGTCAATTCCCAATCGTCAATCGTCAATCGTCAGTCGTCAATTGTCAGTCGTCAATCGTCAGTCGTCTGCCCGCGTGCCCTTCAGGAAAGCTTCCATGAACGGGTCGAGGTCGCCATCGAGCACGGCGGCGGTGTTGCTGGTTTCATGGCCGGTGCGCGTGTCCTTCACAAGCTGGTAGGGATGCAGCACATAGTTGCGAATCTGGCTGCCAAAGTTTGCGTCCACAAATCCGCCTTTCAGCTCGCGCAACTCGGCTTCGCGTTTGCGCTCCTCGATTTCCAGCAGGCGCATCTTCAACACGTGCATGGCCCGCTCGCGGTTCTGGCGCATGCTGCGCTGGTCCTGGCATTGCACGATCAGGCCGGAGGGCAGGTGGCGGATGCGCACGGCGGTCTCGTTTTTCTGCACGTTTTGCCCGCCGGCGCCCTGCGAGCGAAAAGTTTCGATCTCCAGGTCGTTCGGGTTGATCTCGATGTCGATCTCGTCGTCCTGCACGTCGGGGTAGACCTCTACGCGGGCGAACGAGGTCTCGCGGGTCGAGCCGGCGTTGAACGGGGACAGGCGCACCAGCCGGTGAACGCCGCGTTCGCTGCGCAGCAGGCCGAACACGCGCTCGCCCTGGATGGATAGCGTCACGTTCTTGATGCCGGCTTCCTCGCCGGGCGTGTAGTCGATTTCCGACACTTTGAAGTCGTGCCGCTCTGCCCAGCGCAGATACATGCGATACAACATCTCAGCCCAGTCCTGGGCGTCGGTTCCGCCGGCGCCTGGTTGAATGGACAGGATGGCGTCGGCATGATCGTACTTGCCGGAGAACATCAACTCCAGCTCGGCCTTGTCAATCTGGGATTCGACCGCCTCCAGTTCTGCCGCCACTTCGGCGGCGGTGGCGTCGTCGTCCGCCTCTTCGGCCAGGTCGATCAACACACCGATGTCCTGGAGCCGTTTCTCGATGGCCAGGAACGCATCCACCGAACTGCGGGTTGTCGCCAGTTCACGCATGGTTTTCTGCGCTTGTTCGGGGTCGTTCCAGAAGCCGGCGCCTTCGCTCAGCCGGGTCAGTTCCTCGATGCGGGCCTGCTTTCCCGCGATGTCAAAGACGCCCCCGCAGGCTGTCGAGCCGCGCGCCGGCGCTCAGCAGCCTGTCTTTTGATTCGGATAGTTCCACGGTCATGGTGTCACTCGCGTTTGTTTTCCTGATGGGCGATTCTGGCAGTCGCCGATGGATCACGGGTTACTCGTCGCCGAACAGGTTGTTCACAAAGCGCCGAGCGTCGAACTCCTCGATGTCGTCGATCTTTTCGCCGGTGCCGATGAACTGGATCGGGATGCCGAGTTCGCTGACGATGGCAAAGGTCACGCCGCCTTTCGGCGTGCCGTCGAGCTTGGTCAGGATGACGCCGGTGACGCCGACGGCCTCGGTGAATCCTTTGGCCTGTGAGATGGCGTTCTGCCCGTTGGCGGCGTCGATGACCAGCAGCGTCTGGTGCGGGGCGGCGTGCACCGACTTCTGCATGATGCCGCGCAGCTTTTTCAGCTCCTGCATCAGGTTGTGTTTGGTGTGCAGCCGGCCGGCGGTGTCCACGATCAACAGGTCGGCCTTGCGGCTGAAGGCGGCCTGGATCGAGTCATACACGACGGCGCCGGGGTCGCTGTTGGGATTGCCGGCGATGACGGGCACGCCGGCGCGCTCGCCCCACACCTGCAACTGGTCGATGGCAGCCGCGCGGAACGTGTCTGCGGCGGCCAGAACAATCTTGCGCCCGTGGCTCAGGTACAACTTGCACAGCTTGGCAATGCTGGTGGTCTTGCCCGATCCGTTGACGCCGACGACCATGATGACTTCGAGCAGCCGGGTGGCGGCGTAGGAAACGGGCTGCGGCGCGCCGAGCAGTTTCACCATTTCTTCTTTCAGCGCGTTGCGCAGTCCGGCTGCCATCACGATCGCGTCGTTTTTGGCGCGTTGCTTCAGGGCGTCGAGCAGCTTCCCGGTTGTTGCCGCGCCGACATCGGATTGCAGCAGCAGCGATTCAAGGTCATCCCAGGTTTCCGGTGTGATGTCGCTCTGGCCCAGCACCGATTGGAGCCGGCCGACCAGCGTGTTGCGGGTGCGGGCAAGTGTTTCGCGCAGAGATGGCATGGCAGTTTCGTTCTGATCTATGCTGGCGTTGCTGCCTGCGGGCCGGCATGGGGCCGGGGAGCGCAAGCGCCCTAATATACCACCGTGCCTTGTGTGATTGTCGGGGGTCGGGGAAGCTGGGGCTTGCCCATGCGGGATGTGTGAGATGGTACACTCGGTATGACAGATCTGCGCTCGATGGAGAAAACGTATGGAGACGGTAACCATTTCGCCAAAATATCAGGTCGTTCTTCCCAAAACAGCCCGCACAGTGCTCGGTTTGAAAGTGGGGCAGAAGATGATTGTCTTTGCCTATGACAGCCGGGTTGTTCTGGTGCCTGAACGACCGATCCGCGAGGCGCGCGGCTCGCTCAAAAGCAAAGACACAACCATTGAGCGCGAGTCCGTGCAGCACCATCTGCCGATGGCTGACAGTCTGATTCTGGCGACAGCGCGCGAGCATGGCGCAGTGTTGTGGACACAGGATGAGCACTTCGAGCGTCTGGAAGACGTGAAATATTTCGCGAAACGACGAGTCTGACGCGTCCTCATTTGCCGGTGCCGGCGATGTGGAAGCGGAAATGCGCGGCCCGGCCTCGCTACCCCCTGATATAGCGTTGCAGAAACTGCTGGGTGCGCGGGTCGCGCGGCGTGGTGAAAATCTCCTCCGGCGGGCCTTCCTCAACGAACACGCCATCCTCCATGAAGATCACCCGGTCTGCGGCGTCGCGGGCAAAACTCATCTCGTGCGTCACCACCAGCATCGTCATGCCGTCGTTGGCCAGGTCTTCCATCACCCTGACCACTTCGCCGATCAACTCCGGGTCCAGCGCCGAAGTCGGTTCGTCGAACAGCATCACCTTTGGCTCCATGGCCAGCGCGCGCGCAATGGCGACGCGCTGCTTCTGCCCGCCGGACAGCCGTGAGGGATACTCATCGCGCTTGTCGATCAGGCCGACCTTGCGCAGGAAGCTCTCGCCGATCTGAACGGCCCGCGGCCTGGGGATGCGCCTGACCACCAGCAACCCTTCGATCACGTTGTCGATCGCGCTCTTGTGCGGGAAGAGGTTGAAGTCCTGGAACACCATGCCGGTGCGCAGACGAATGTCGCGGATGCGTTGCCGGCGCACCCTGGCGTCCAGCTCCGGCGTTACCACAATGCCGTCTACCTCCACCGCGCCGGCGTCCGGCTCTTCGAGAAAGTTGATCGAGCGCAACAGCGTGCTCTTGCCGCTGCCGCTGCGCCCGATCAGGCAGATCACCTCGCGCGGTTGCACGGCCAGCGACACGCCTTTCAACACATGCAGCGCGTCGAATCGTTTATGAAGATCGGTGAGGCGGACGATCGGGTCCATTGGCAATTGACGATTTGCGATTGACGATTGATGATTGACGATTGAGGATTGATGATTGAGGATTGACGATTGACGATTGATGATTGGCGATTGACTCGTTGAGCGGATTCCATCCGTCAATCGTCAATTGAACCAATCCGTTACCGGTCGCTGCGGGCCAGGCGTTTTTCGATCTGGGATTGAACGGTCTGCAACACGATGGTCATGATCCAGTAGAACGCGGCGGCGATCAGAAGCGTCTCCATCGAGCGGAAGTTCTGCACGCCGACTTTCTGTGACCGCCACAGCAGTTCCTGCACGCCAATGACCGACACCAGCGCGGAGTCCTTGGTCATGGCAATGAAGTCGTTGCCGATGGGCGGGATGACAACGCGCACGGCCTGCGGCAGCACGATGCGCCACATCGTCTGCCCCGGCGTCATGCCCAGCGCCGTGGCCGCCTCGACCTGCCCGCGCCCGACTGACTGGATGCCGGCCCGAAAGACCTCGGTCATATATGCGCCGTAGTTGATGCCCAGCGCCAGGATGCCGGTCGGCAACGCCGGCAGCACCAGCAGGCTGCTGATAAATGGGAACTGCTGCTCGAAGCCCGGAAACAGCCGGTTTAATTGCTGATTGATCTGCGGCAGCCCGAAGAACAGGATGAAGATCTGGATCAACAGCGGCGTGCCGCGCACCAGCGACACGTAAAAGGTGGCCAGTCCATAGGCGAGCGGATTTTTGGACAGCCGGCCCAGCGCGCCCAGGAACGCCAGCAGGATGGCCAGCAGGATCGACGCCAGCGAAATGTAGAGCGTGGCCACGATGCCCACCGTCCAGGCGTCGGGGTTGCCGGCGCCATACACGATGAACGCCCACCACTCGCCGATGAATCCGAGGTCGAGCCGGATCAGCGACAGGAAGGCAATGATGCAGGCAAAGATGGCTGCCCAGACGAGGGCAATCCTGTATCGGAAGGGTATCCCTGCCCGGGCGCGCGATTGCGGCATGGGAGATGGCCGGGGCTGGCCGGCAGCCGGGGAACGTGGCGCTTGCATGACGCAGGTGGCGGGGGGCGACGCAGCGCGCATCGCCCCGGCGGGTCGCTGAAAGTCGATGGCTGCTTACTGTTTCTTCGTCACATCCAGCCCGTCGAAATACTTGATGGACAACTGCGACAGTGTGCCGTCGGCGTGCATCTCATTGACGATGCGGGTCAGCTCGGCCAGAAACTTTGCGTTGGGCGCGGCGGCCTTGTCGATGCTGATGGCCAGCTCCTCGTAGTACACCGGCTTGTCCAGAAACTCAACCGGCACGCCCTTCTTCCTGCCGTCGTTGATCACACTGGCGCTGGTCAATACAGCGTCGAAGTCTTTGCGCCCGGCCTGGATGGACTGGATGCAATCCTGATCGGTTTTGACCGGGGCGATCCTGACGCCCTGCGGCGGCGGCATCTCCACCGGAATATCGAGCTTGCCGTTCAGGTAGGTCTCGTACGTGGTGGACTCGGCCACGCACACCGTCCGGCCGGCCAGGTCATTCACTGTCCTGATCTCAGCTTTCAGATCGGCTCGAATGCCAAACTGCGTGACCGAGAAGTAATACGGCGGGGTGAAGTCAAGCACTTTGCGCCGCTCCGGTGTGGGCGTCATGCTGCCGATGCTGACATCCCAGCGTCCGGCCCAGTTGCCGGCGGTAATGGCGCTCCAGTCCGGCGTGATGAACTCGACCTGCACGCCGAGCCGTTTGGCGACCTCGCGGGCGGTGTCGATGTCGAAGCCGGTCCATTCCTTTGTCTGCTCATCGAAGTAGCTCTGCGGCGCGTAGTTGGCGTCGGTGCTGACGCGCAGCACGCCGCGCTCTTTCACAGCGTCGAGCCAGTCTTTCTGGCTGGCAGCCGGCTGTTCTGCCGCCGGCGCGGCAGTAGGCGCCGGCGCCGCGCATGCGCTTGCGAGCGCAGCGGCGAGCAACACGAGCGACCACAACACGGATCTGCGTTTGAGTTGCATGATTCTCCTCTCCTCAGGAAGTCCTGGGCGCTCTGTAGGACTGTCACAGCAGGCTGGCCCGGGCTGGGCCGCATTGTAGGACGTATGAGCCGCTTGTCAATGAGAGACGACAGACGACAGACGACGGATGACAGACAACAGATGACAGATGACAGATGACAGACGACAGATCACAGAGCACAGATCACGCCTGGCGAAACACGCAACACGCAATACGCAATACGCAACACGCAATACGCAACACGCAACACGCAACACGCAACACGCAACACGCAATACGCAATACGAAACACGCCCCGGCCCTGGATCAATAGAACTGCTCGATCGGCCAGCCGCGCTGTTGGGCCAGCCGGCGCAGGCGCAAGTCCGGGTTCACGGCCACCGGCTTTCCCACGACTTCCATGAAGCTGCGATCCGAGTACGAGTCGGTGTAGAAAGTGCACTCTGCCAGCGGCGTGTTGTGCTGTCTGGCGATCTGTTCGCCCCAGTAGCGTTTGCCTTCTGCGTAGCACGGCGGTCCGACAATGCCGCCGGTGAAGCGATTGTTCACAACTTCCAGTTCGGTGCTGCGGTAGGGAATGCCCAGATGTCGAGCGACCGGCTCCACGGCGAACTGCGTCGAGGCCGAAAGGAGATACACCACATCCCCGCGCTGCTGATGTTCGCGCAGCCGGGCCACGGCGCGCGGCGCGATATGGCGCTTGAGATCGTCCATGAACCATTGCTCGCACAAGGCTCTGGTTGCTGCGGCATCGCCGCCGCGCACACTACGGCTCATGCGCGCCATGGCGCGCGGAAAGTCCAGCACGCCCAGCGAGTATTCGGCGCTGATCAGGAACACATTAACCGTCTCGCGCAGGCTGATACGCTGCCGGCGCCACAGGTATTGCACATAGTTCATGCCGCTGCTCACCGAGAGCAGGGTCTTGTCCATGTCGAAGAACGCGATGCCCATGTCTTATGCGCCAAACAGGTCGCGCTCCAGTCGTTCGCCGGCCTTCACCGGCGGGTACAACCGCGAGAACGATTCCCAGCCGGCGGCGCGCCGGAAAAGCAATCGCGCGATCAGATTGCCCTGCCGTGTTACCGGCTGCTGGCTGATGTGGCACGCTGATGCGCGCTCTTTATGCCCCGCGTACTGCGACACGCGCACGCGCGCGGTGACCGGCACAACCCACGTGGACATCGTCACCAGGTCGATGTCCTTGTTGCGCCCAAATTGCCGGGGGTTCTGGCCGGCCAGCGGCAGCAGGCGCACCGCGAGCTTCAGCATCCCTTTCGGGAATGCCGTCACGTACAGGCGGGGGATTGGCAATTGACGATTGACGATTGTTGATTGTTGATTGACGGTTGACGGTTGCGCGTTGTTGCCTGGTGTCCAGTCTCCGTCGTTGTTCAGACTGATGCCGTACAGCATCTCGTAGGCGCGCAGGGTGGCGTGGTGCAGTTTGATGTGATCGGGGTGCCCGTAGCCGCCAAACTTGTCGTGAGTGATGACGACGCCGGGGTTGAGTTCCTGGATGTGCCCGGCGATGCGCTCGGCCACCGCGTCTACCGAGGCCGAGAACAGGCTGTTGGGGTGGCGGTTGTCGGGCGAGCCGGGCATGCCCGAATCGCGGAAACCGAGGTAGCGCACGCCGGCGAGTCCCAGTTCACGCGAGGCGCATTCCAACTCGGCAGATCGCAACTCGCCCACGTCGGTGTAACCGCGCATCAGCGCCGGGTCTACCGTGCCGGATTCGCCGCGCGTGCCGCACAGGTAGTAGACTGCCGCGCCTTCGTGGGCGTACTTTGCCAGGGTCGCGCCAATCCCAAACGACTCATCGTCTGGGTGAGCGAAAATAGCGAGCAGGGTTTTCATGGGGTGTTGCGTGTTGCATGTTGCGTGTTGCGTATTGCGTGTTGCGTATTGCGTGTTGCGTATTGACGAGGGTGAGCTTAATCGTCAATCGTCAATCGTCAATCCCGAATCGCCAATCCAAAATCAAAAATCCAAAATTCGTTGGATGACGTGTCCGGCCTCAATCACTTCATCGCGCGTGATCCAGCAGTGGGTGACGGCGCGAATGCGGCGCGGGCCGGCGTCGAGCATTTTGACGCGGTGCTGGTCTGCCCGCCGGCACAACTCGGCGGCGTCAAAGGGCAACTCTGGCGCGAGATCGAAGTACACCATGTTGGTCTGCACGCGCGCCAGATCGACGCGCAGGCCCGGCGTGCGTGCGATGGCCTCGGCCAGCAGGCGGGCGTTGGCGTGATCCTCGGCCAGCCGGCCCACCATCTGTTCGAGCGCCACAATGCCGGCGGCTGCCAGGATGCCGGCCTGGCGCATCCCGCCGCCGACCAGCTTGCGATTCTTGCGCGCTTCGTTGATGAACGCTTTTGAGCCGCACAGCACTGACCCGACCGGCGCGCTCAATCCCTTGCTCAGGCAGAACGTCACGCTGTCCGCGCCGGCGACCAGCTCGCGCGCTTCGACGCCCAGCGCCACGGCCGCATTGAAGATGCGCGCGCCGTCGATATGCACGCGGATGCCGCGCGCATGGGCGAACGCGACGACCTGTCGCGTGTACGCCGGCGTCAGCGCGACGCCGCCCATGGCGTTCTGGGTGTTCTCCAGGTTGATCAGCCGTGTGGTGGGGTGATGGTCGTCTTCGCTGCGCACGGCGTCGGCGATGTCGGCCAGCGCCAGTGTGCCGTCGGGCTGGCAGTCCACCTGGCAACTGTTGATGCTGCCGACGGCTGCGTAGCCGCCGCGCTCGTGCACAAACGTGTGCGCCTGCCGGCCCATGATGATTTCATCGCCGCGCCGGCAGTGGGTGAGCATGGCCACCAGATTGCCCATCGTGCCGCTCGACACAAACAGGCCGGCTTCCATGCCCATCCGCTCGGCGGCCATCTCCTGCAGCTTGTTGATCGTCGGGTCTTCGCCGAACACGTCGTCGCCCACTTCGGCAGCCGCCATGGCTTCGCGCATGGCCGGCGTGGGAATCGTCATCGTGTCGGATCGCAGGTCGATGGTGTTGTTGAGACTCATGACGAGCGGGAATGATAGCATTGCCTCTGTCGCGCAAGGCTTGTTTTGGGCTGTTGCGCGGGGTTGCGATCTGGCGGGTTTGATGGCTGCATTGGCTGTGAATGGGTGGCCGGCTGAAAGGCTAATACTGAATCCCAAATCGCTCAAACTCGCCGGTGGCCGGTTCCCAGCGTGCGCTGACGCCGCGCACAACAGCCGCCGGCGGCCCCTCTTGCAGCCAGGCCAGATATTCCTCCAGCGCCGCGCGCGACCCCTCGGCCACCGTTTCCACGCTGCCATCCGGCCGGTTCATGACCCAGCCCGTCAGCCCCAGCGCGCGCGCCCGGCGCGCCGCCGACTGGCGGAAGTTGACGCCCTGCACGCTGCCCTCAACGATCGCATGCAGACGAGTTGCTTCAGTCATGTCCCTTCGGCAGCGTCATTGCTGTGACTGCGCTGCCCCATTGCCGCCCACAGCCAGCCACACGGCCAGGAAAGAAACGCCCCCCAGCAGCACGCCGGCGACCGTCTGCGCCCAGGTGTGCCGGCGCATCCGCACGCGCGCCCACATCACCGCCAGCGTCAGCGGCACAGCCAGCAGCAACGGCCCGCCGGCAGTCATCACCACCATCGCGGAAAACAGCCCCATTCCTGCCGAGTGGGCGCTGACCTTGCTGCGCAGCGAGATCACATAGAGCAACGCATACAACAGGCAGGTGGCGAAGCTGAGGGCCAGCAATGCCAGCGGCGCGCGGGCTGCCAGCATTACCACCGAGGCAACTGCCATGCAGGCCACGGCAAAGATGTAGGGCCGAGCGCGCTCCTCGCGCGCGTTCATGTTCACATCGCCGATGCGCCCGGCGGCGACCAGGATGAACACCAGGCCGGTGGGCAACACCACCGCCATCAGGATATACACACCAAACAACAGCCACTCCCCGGCTGCGAGGGCCGGCTGGCGCAGAGCCAGGATGAGCGCGCCCAGCAGCCCCACCATCGGCGGGCTGAGCACGTTCGAGATGGCCCAGGCAACCCGATCGGTGAGCGCCCGAAGCCGGCCGGTTTGCGTCTGAGGATGAGCGCCTTGACTGTGATTCATGGCGCGGGGGTCTGGACAGTTTCCGTGTTGTGTGCGGCGCGATGGCGCAACACCAGCGTCACCACTGCCGCAATGACGATCACCGCCGACAACACATGCACCACATTAAACGGCGTGCCGGGGAAGAACCATGAGTCGGTGCGCACGAACTCGATGAAGAAGCGACCCGTCGGATACCAGATCAGGTACAGCAGCAGCAGGTCGCCATCGCGCAGCCGGCCGGCGAACCGGCGCGAGACGAACCACAGCGCGCCGAAGCCGATGAAGTTCCAGATCGATTCGTACAGGAACAGCGGGTGAAAGCGCGCGCTTTCCGGGTACGCAGACAAGTCGTTATAGGGCGCGATGCGATGCTCAGGGTCGATGCGCAAGCCCCAGGGCAGGGTGGTGGGCGGGCCGTACAGCTCCTGGTTGATGAAGTTGGCCCAGCGCGCAACGGCCTGGGCGAGCGGCAGGGCCAGCGCCGCGCCATCCAGATAGACGAGCATTGGCAGGTTGCGCCGGCGGGCATAGACGTACACCGCCACTGCGCCGAAGATAAACCCGCCGAAAATATGCAGTCCGCCGGCGCCGATGTTCAGGATCTCCAGCGGGTTCGCCATATAGCGGTCGAACCCGTCCGGCCCGCGCGGGGACTGGATGAACACGTAATACAGCCGCGCGCCGATCAGCGCCGGAATGAGCACCCACAGCAGGCCATCCCATACGGTGTTGGCATCCTCGCCTTTGCGGGCAACGTATTTCCCGGCGATCCATGCGCCCAGCAGGACGCCGCCAATGATGAACAGCCCATACCAGCGAATGGCCAGCGGGCCGATCTCCACGAGCACAGGGTCAAAGGGGGGATACATAGGCGGTGTGTCAATCGATGTAGCCCAGGCTGCGCAGGCGCTGCGCCACAGCCGGGTCCGGCTGATCCAGAAAAGCGCCGGCGGCCTGGCCGGCTTCGCCGACATGTTGGGTAAAGTTGGCGACCAGGCTGCGCAAGGTTGCCAGGCGATCCGGCTGCGATTGGCTCAAGTCGCGCTGTTCTGCCGGATCGTGGATCAGGTCATACAGTTCAAAGCGATTGGCGCCGGTCTGAATCAGCTTGTGGCCGTCGCTGCACACTGCGACGCGATACTGGTCGAGCGCGCGGGCGCGCACCAGTTCCGGCCGGCGCTTGTTCAGCATTTTCAGGAAATTGAGGGCCGGGATGGATTCAGAGAAAGCGATGCCGTTCTCCGCTTGCCCGGCTATCTCAGCGGCCAGTGTTAGCGCGCGCTCGCTGTCTGTGGCGGCGCCGGCCGCTGCCAGCGCGGTGTGAAAGACGCGGCGCGTGGACACGAAGTGATCGACTGTCGCGCCGCGCGGGAATGCGCCGGTTCCGTCGTGAACGATCAGCGGCACGCGCACCAGCTCGTTGTAAAGCGAAACGGAATGCCCCATCAGTTGGTGTTCGCCCAGGTGGTCGCCGTGGTCGGACAAGACCATCACGAGCGACTGGTCGAGCCAGCCGGCCTGCCGGAGCCGGTCGAAGAACTCGCCAACCAGATGATCCTGATAGGCGGCCTCCGCGTTGTACATGCCGTCCAGAATGGCTTTGTGCTCGCCCTTGACAGGGTCGGCCAGCGGAGCCAGCCAGCCGAAGGCGTCGGTGTTGAACTGGCGCAGATAGCGGCGGGCGGCGGGGTCGCGCAGTACCTGCGGCGCAAACCGTTGCACCCAGGGCCGGGGGGCGCGATAGGGCATGTGAATGCCCATCAGGTTGATGAAGGCAAAGGCCGGCTGATCCGGCGCAAGACCGTCGCGGCGAATGAACAGGCGGGCCGCGTCATCGAGCGACTTGCGACTGTTGCCTTTGAAGCTGAGCGCCGTCTGCCACATCGGCACGAACAGCGGCGTCAGCGATAGCTCGAGCAGCGTGTCGTTGCGCGCAAAAGCGTCCTGGATGCGTGTGATGGCGTCGGTGAGCCAGCCCTTGAATCGCTGGCGGATGCGGTCGTAGGCGCCGGGGCGCGCGCCGGCCTGATTGGGCCGCGAAGTCCATAGCCCGGCGTAGTTCAGGAAGCTGTCGAATCCGCGCCGCAGGCCGTTGTTGATGACGCCGACCAGCGGGTTGTTGCAGAAAGCGGCTGTGTGATAGCCGGCGTCGCGCAGCCGCTCGGCCAGGGTGGGCAGGCCCTCCGGCAGGATCGAGTTGGACTGCGTCGTGTCGTGGATTGACGGATACACGCCGGTGAACAGCGAAGCATGCGAGGGGATGGACCATTGGGCCGGCGCAATGGCAAACCGGAAGAGCGTGGAAGTTTCGGCCAGCGCGTCGACCGCCGGTGTGATGGCGTTTGGCGAACCGTAGCTTTGAAGCCGGTCGGCCCGCAGCGTGTCGAGCACGAGCAACAGGATATCCGGGCGGCGTCTCACTCAAGTGTCTCCGTGCAATGTGATTTCACAAGGCTAACACGATACCGTTAAAGCTGGATGAACCCGCGAATCAATATCCCAAATCAACATTCCCGGAGACTCTCAGTCTCCGGGAATGTTGGAATCACTTGCCCCCTTCGGGTTTCTCGGCCGGCGCGAGCTCGGGCGCGCCCAGCGCCGCGCGCATCTGGCGCTGAATCGAGTTGGGCAATTCCTTCCACTTGCCGGCGCCGCGCAGAAAATCCTTCAACTCGGATGCGCGCACGACCGCCGTTGGCCCCGGCTCCACATCCAGCGCGACCTTTGGATGGGTGAACACGATCACGGCGCGCAGCGGGATTTTAAGGTTGGGAATCTTCTCGGCCAGAATTTTGGCGATTGCTCGTTGCGCTTCAGTCGCCTCGAACGCCGGGTCTCCCAGCGGTTCTTCGCGCCCGAACCACAGACTGAAGATGTTCTCCCTGCGTTTCCACTTGCCGCCCTTGTACGTCACTCGCCCCGACTGCGTCTTCATGATGAACACGGTCACGCCGCCTGGTTCGACCAGCACATAGTCGGCCGGCAGCGAGAACAGCATCAGGGCGTACTTGCGTTCCAGCCCTTTCAGGCTTTCACGCAGGATTTGCGAGGGCCGGCCCGGCGACAGATAACGATTCCCATAGTACATGCCGATGCGCGAGACGCCGAACCCCACAATCAGAATCAGCGTGTACAGCAGGTAGAACAGCCCGATGTTCTCCGGGTTGAACAGGCCGAGTTGCTGGCCAAACAAGGTGATGGCCAGACCGCCCATCAGCACGGCCAGCGAGCCAAACAGCGCCACGCGCCCGATCATGGCCTGGCGTTTGACTTTCTTCTCGTCAATGACGATCTTCATTCATATCTCCCGAAAATGATGCACGCGTTCTGGCCGCCCAGTCCAAACGAGTTTGACATGGCGATGTTCACGTCCCTGCGACGGGCGACGTTGGGAACATAGTCCAGGTCGCATTCCGGGTCCGGCGTCGCCAGGTTGATGGTGGGCGGGATGATGCCATCGCGGATGGTGAGGATGGTCGCCAGGGCTTCGATCGCGCCGGCCCCGCCCATCGCATGACCCACCATCGACTTGATGCTGTTGACCGGGATATCGTAGGCGCGCTCGCCGAACACCTGTTTGATGGCCATGGTTTCCAGCGGGTCATTGGCCTGCGTGCCGGAGCCGTGCGCGTTGATGTGATCGACATCTCTGGGGCCGATGCCGGCGTCTTCCAGCGCCCACTGCATGGCGCGGATTGCGCCGCCGGCCTTCGGGTCCGGGATGGCAATGTGATGCGCGTCTGATGACACGCCCATGCCCAGCACCTCGGCGTAGATCTTTGCGCCGCGCGCGAGCGCGTGGTCGAGCGACTCGACCATCACAATCACGCACCCCTCGCTATAGACAAAGCCGTCGCGGTTGGCGTCGAAGGGTTTGGCGGCTTTTTCGGGCGCGTCGTTGCTGTGGGTGGAGAGCACGCGCATGAGCGCAAAGGCCACAATCGCCGGCTCGATCACGGTGGCCTCGACGCCGCCGGCGAACGCAACATCTACGCGCCCGCGCCGGATCAGATCGGCTGCGTCGCCGATGGCCTGGGTGCCCGAAGCGCAGGCTGCCACCGGCGTGGCCAGATGCCCCTTGGCCCCGAAGAAGGTGCTGACGTGGTGGCCGGGCGCGTTGGCGAGCGAGGCCGGCAGCGCGAACGGATTGGCGCGCCGCAGGCCCAGCTTGCGATACTCCTGCAAGCCATTGTCCACCATCTCGAATCCGCCCATGGCGGTGCCGATGACGACGCCGGCCCGCTCCGGCTTCACGTCGCGCCCGATCTCCAGACCTGCATCGCGCAGCGCCTCCTGCCCGGCGGCGATGGCGAAGTGCGAGCAGCGCGACATGCGCCGCGCCTCTTTTGGCTCGATGTACTTGAGCGGATCAAAGTGCTTCACTTCGCCGGCGATGCGCACCGGCAGGTGGCTGGCGTCGAACTGCGTGATGGGCGCGATGCCGCTGCGCCCGTTGATGAGGCCGTCCCAGGTTGTGGCAGCGTCGAGACCGAGGCAGGTCACTGCCCCGATGCCGGTGATCACTGCGCGCTGTTCTTCAACCGGCTCGGGCGAGCGCCGCCGGCGCAGCGCGCGGATGTTGCCCGCGTAGTCGCGCGCGCGGCGCACGCTTTCGCCGGCCACCGTCGCAAAGCGCCGGAATCCGCGCTTGAGACGTGAGAATCGTTTTGCTCTTGCCATGGATAAGCTGATCGTTTTCAGCCGTTGGTTGTTCTCTGATGGTTTGCCGCTGAATGCTCGGCGCGCTATTTGCTGATCTGCGGCAGCGCTTCCAGACCGCGCTCGATGGCTTCCACAACGCCCTTTTCCACCGTCTGCGCCGCAACGCGGATGGCATTCTGGATGGCGCGCGCATTGCTCCGCCCGTGGCCGATAATCACGACGCCATCGACGCCGAGCAGCGGCGCGCCGCCGATTTCTTCGTAGTCGGTGCGTTTGCTCATCCGCTTCACAGCGTCCCTGATCAACAGGCCGCCCAGCTTGCCGGGCGTGGTGCGCGTGATCTCCTCGCGCAGCATCTGCTTGATCATTCCGCCCAGACCTTCGGACAGTTTGATGATCACGTTGCCGGTGAAGCCGTCGGTGACGTACACATCGGCCATGCCGGCCGGGATATCCTTGCCCTCGGCGTTGCCGATAAAGTTGATCGGCGCTTTCTTGAGCAGTTGATGCGCTTCCTGAACCAGTTGGCTGCCTTTGGTCTCTTCTTCGCCGTTGGAGACAAGGGCGACTTTGGGTTTGCGCACATTCAGCGCCCGCTCGGCATAGATGCTGCCCATCAACGCAAACTGCGCCAGGTATTCCGGCTTGCAATCGGCATTGGCTCCGATATCGAGGATCAGGCTCCAGCCTTTGATGGTGGGGTAGGCGGTTGACAATGCCGCGCGCTGGATGCCGCTGATGCGGCCCAGCTTGAACAGCGCGGTTGCGAACGCGCCGCCGGTGTTGCCCATGGTCACGAAGGCGTCGGCGTCGCCGCGCTTGACCAGTTCCATGCCGACTGCCATTGAGCTGTCTTTTTTGGATTTGACGGCTGCCGCCGGATGCTCATCCATTTCGATCACTTCGCTGGCATGGACAATCGGCAGGGTCAGCCCGGCAGTCTGGTGTTGCACCAGCAGCGGCCGGATCTGCTCCTGCTTTCCGACGAGCACAATTTCGTGGCCGTATTGGCGCGCGGCATTGACCGCCGCCTCGACGTTCACGGCGGGGCCAATGTCGCCGCCCATGGCATCCAGGACGATTTTCATGATGTTGCTTGAGCCTTCGGTGTGAGTGATTGAGCCGGTTGACGCTGATGCGCGCGCCCCGGCCGCGTCGCTTGCGAGCGGCCTCGATCCGGCGCCGACGATCCTCTCATGCTGCGCCGGCTAGTTGACGGAGAAGAGGAAATTGGAATCGATCTCTGGCGGACGCACTGCGGCCGACATCAGGCTCAGTGTAAACAGTTCGTCCTCCAGGATGTCGGCCTCCAGACTGAGGATGTCGGCGACGCGCTCGGTGGACAACAGTTCCTGCTTGTCTTCGAGCGGCAACTGCATGGCGATGGCCGCAAACACCGCCAGGGCTGTGGCGTCTTCGGGGAACTGCCGCATTTTGAACTCGACGCCGCTGAAGTTCGCCAACAGCTTCAGGTACTGCCGCAGCAGCTTGGCAACGTCGGATTGAAGCTGCTCTGGCGGCTCCTGGTCATTCTTGAACGGATAGGCCACCACATCGCCGATGAGGTATTGATCTTCGCTCAAGCGGACATTGCGCAGTTCGAATCGCTCCGTTCCCACCGTGAGGATGTTCATCCGCCCGTCTGCCAGCCGTTCCACCTGGGTGATCCTGGCCGCCGTGCCGATTGTGTGCGGCCCGTCGTCATCATCCTGCGCCAGCAGCACCCCAAAGGGCGCATCCTCCTCGATACAGCGCTGGATCATCGCCCGGTAGCGCGGCTCGAAGATATGCAGTGGCAACGTCTGCCCCGGAAACAGGACGACGTTCAATGGAAAGAGTGGCAGCTCAACCACTTCGGCTTTCATATGCGTCTACTCCTTGAACGCATTTTATCATTGCAGCGGCTTTATCCAGTCGATTGAGAGGGCGCGCAACTGTGTCCCGCATTTGCATCTGACATTTTGGCGCGACGAACTACAATAGCCGGGAGTCCGTTGCCGGCCGGCCCGTTGTGGCGGCTGCGCGGCCGGCGGGCGACTGTATCACATTCCAGGAGAAGAAATATGGCCTCAAGTCGCTATGTGCTCGGCATTGACTTCGGCACGTTGTCTGGCCGCGCGGTGCTGGTGCGCGTGTCAGACGGCGCGGAAATCGCCAGCGCCGTCAGCGAATACTCGCACGGCGTGATCGACGAACGATTGCCGGACAGCAATGTGCCGCTGGAGGTGGACTGGGCGCTGCAAGACCCGGACGATTATCTGCGTGTGTTTGAACAGACCATCCCGGCCGTGCTGGCGCAGTCGGGCGTGTCTGCCGATGATGTGATCGGCCTGGGCATTGACTTCACCGCGTGCACCATGCTGCCGACCAGGCGCGATGGCACGCCGCTCTGCCGGCTGCCGGAGTGGCGCGCGAATCCGCACGCCTGGGTCAAGCTGTGGAAGCATCACGCGGCGCAGCCCGAGGCGGATCGGATCAACGCCACGGCCCGCGAGATGGGAGAACTCTGGCTGCCCCGCTACGGCGGCAAGATATCGTCCGAATGGTTTTTCGCGAAGGCTTTGCAGATTCTGGATGAGGCGCCGGAGGTGTACGCCGCGGCCGATCGGCTGATTGAAGCGGCCGACTGGGTGGTGTGGCAACTGACCGGCGTCGAGACGCGCAACTCGTGCACCGCCGGCTACAAAGCCATCTGGTCCAAGCGCGACGGCTTCCCAAGCCACGCTTACTTCAAGGCGCTTGACCCGCGCTTTGAGCGCGTGGTCGACGACAAGATGAGTCGCGTCATCACGCCCATCGGTTCGCGGGCCGGCGGGTTGACGCCGGAGATGGCCCAACGCACCGGCCTTAGACCCGGCACGCCCGTTGCCGTCGCCAATGTTGACGCGCACGTGGCGGTGCCGGCGTGCACCGTCACGCGCCCGGGCAGCCTGGTGTCGATCATGGGCACCAGCACGTGCGACATGCTGCTTTCTGACAAGGAAGCAATGATCGAGGGCATGTGCGGCTACGTTGAAGACGGCATTGTGCCCGGCTACCTGGGCTATGAAGCGGGCCAGTCGTGCGTCGGCGATGGCTTTGCCTGGTTCGTCGAGAACGGCGTCACGCCGCGCTACTTCGATGAGGCCAGGGCGCAGGGCGTGAGCGTGCATCAGGTGCTCGAATCCTATGCGGCCCGCCTGAAGCCGGGCGAATCCGGCCTGCTGGCGCTGGACTGGTGGAACGGCAACCGCTCGATTCTGGTGGACGCCAACCTCAGCGCGGTGATGGTGGGGATTACGCTGGCGACCACTGTGCCGGAGATGTATCGCGCATGGCTGGAATCTACGGCGTTTGGCCGGCGCATCATCATCGAGTCGTTCATCCGGGGCGGGCTGGCGGTGAACGAGATCATTGCCTGCGGCGGCCTGCCGGAGAAGAACAAGCTGCTGATGCAGATCTACGCCGACGTGACGGGCCTGCCGATCAAAGTGTCGGCGTCGGCCCAGGCATCGGCGCTGGGCAGCGCGATGTGGGGCGCAGTGGCGGCCGGCGCTGCGGCTGGCGGATATGACACCATCCAGGAGGCAGCCAGCCACATGGCCCATCTCAAGGAGGAGATGTTCACGCCAAACCTGGAGCACAAAGCCATTTACGATATTCTGTACACCGAGTACGCGCGTTTGCACGACTACTTCGGCCGGGACGAGGATAGCGCCATCAAGCGACTAAAACGGCTCAAATTGCAGGTGGCGTGAGGAAGGTTCATTATGCGCAAGATAGGATTGCAGTTATTCACCGTGCGCGAGGCTGCCAAGGCGGATTTCATCGGGACGCTCAAACAGGTCGCCGCGATGGGATACACCGGCGTCGAAGCCGGCGGCTATCTGGGCGGTTTGCCCGTCCGCGAATTGCGGATCATTCTGGACGATCTGGGCCTGACGTTCATCGGCGGGCATGTGGGGATCAAGGACCTGAACAACCGCTTCGAGGCGACGCTGGAGGACTATGCCGCGCTGGGCGCGCGCTATATCGGCACCGCATGGCTGCCGGAGGAATATCGCAAGGATGCGGCGAGCTGGCAGCGCGCCGCCCACGCAATAGAGAAGGCGGCCATGATGTGCATCAAGCACGACATCACCTTCTTTCACCACAACCACGACATGGAGTTTGCGATGGTTGATGGGCGCCATGCCTTCGATGTGCTGCTGGACGCCGCCGACCCGTCGCTGGTAAAGGCGGAGCTGGATGTGTACTGGGCGCAGTTCGCCGGCGTGGATCCGCTCGCGTATCTGCTCCATCTCGACGGCCGCGCGCCGCTGGTGCATCTCAAAGACATGACCAAAGCCGAACCCAGGACGTTCGAGATCATTGGCGAGGGCTGCATCGACTTCGGCCCCATCTTCCAGGCCGGCGATAAGCTTGGGGTGGACTGGTATATCGTCGAGCAGGATCAATGTCCGAAAGGCGAGCTGGAAAGCGCGCGGGCGAGTTACAACAATATCGTCGCGCGCGGCTGGCTCCAGTGAGACAGCGCGCTCGGCGAAGAGACGCCGGCGAATGGTGGTATCCTCTCATTCGAAGCAAGCCGGCGCTGCGCGCAGGCCGGCGTTTACCACTAAGGAGAGTGCCATGAAAGGCAACGAGAACCTGATTCAATCGCTGAATGCGCTGTTGGCGGATGAGCTGACGGCGATCAACCAGTACATCGTGCATTCCGAGATGTGCGCCAACTGGGGCTATAAAAAACTGCACGAGGCAATCGAGAAGCGCGCCATTGTCGAGATGAAGCACGCCGAGGCGCTGATCGGACGCATTTTGTTTCTGGAGGGCCAGCCGATTGTCAGCAATCTGAACAAGATTCATATCGGCCCCGATGTCGAAGCGCAGCATCGCGCCGATCTGGAGGCTGAGTATGGGGCCGTGAGGCTCTATAACGATGTGATCCGCCAGGCCAGCGAGGCCGGCGACAACGGCACGCGCGAAATGCTCGACGGCATCCTGCGCAACGAGGAAGAACACGTTGATTGGCTGGAGGCTCAGCTCGACCAGATCAAGCAAATGGGCATCCAGAATTACCTCGTGGAACAACTGGACTGAACGTTGGGCGACAGGGCGCAAACAGGCCGAAGGGAGAACCCCTTCGGCCTGTTGTGTTTTCTGAATCAGATGTCGGACTTCTTCGAGAAGTCCGACATCTATCGAGACAGGCGCTTACCCGGCGCTGGCCTGCAAGCGAGGGGCCGGCGCCACGCCATTTGGCCCCGGCCTGGCGCCGTTGCCCGCGCCGGCCGGCGCAGCCTGCCCCTGGAACTGGCTCATGTAGAGGGTGTAATAGAAGCCGCGCGCAGCCAGAAGTTCATCGTGTTTGCCGCGCTCGATGATCTCGCCGTCCTTCAGCACCAGCACCTGATCGGCGTTGCGAATTGTGCTCAGCCGGTGCGCGATGACGAACGAAGTTCGCCCGCGCAACAGGTCTTCCAGCGCCTTTTGGATCAGCCGTTCGGTGCGCGTGTCCACCGAAGACGTGGCTTCGTCGAGAATCAGAATGCGCGGGTTGGCCAGCGCGGCGCGCGCGATGGACAGCAACTGGCGTTGACCCTGGCTGAGTCCGCTCCCGCGCTCTCCCAGCACAGTGTTGTACTGATCCGGCAGTCGCTCGATAAACGTGTCGGCGCGCGCCAGCTTTGCCGCCGCGATCACTTCTTCGTCTGTGGCCTCTGGCCGGCCATAGCGGATGTTCTCCATCACGCTCGCGCTGAACAAAAACGTGTCCTGCAACACGATGCCGATCTGCGAGCGCAGACTTTCAAGCGTTACGTCGCGCACGTCGATGCCGTCGATGGTCACGGCGCCGCCGGTCACGTCGTAGAAGCGCGGGATCAGGTTGATGATGGTGGTTTTGCCGGCGCCGGTCGGGCCAACGATGGCGATGGTCTGCCCTGGCTCTGCCCGGAAGCTGATGCCCTTCAGCACCGGCTCATCTTTCTTGTAGGCTGCGCGCACGTTCTCGAAGGACACGGCGCCTTTGATCTGTGGCATGGGCCGGGCGCCGGGCTTGTCCACGATGTCGGGTTTTACGTCGAGCAGGTTGAAGATGCGCTCTCCGCCGGCGATCGCGTTTTGCAGGTTCGACCACAGCACCGAAATCTGCTGGATGGGCTGGTTGAACCGTTGCACATAGCTGAGGAATGTGATGACCAGGCCGAGCGAGACAGTCGTGCCGAACAGCGTCCCGCCGCTCAGGAGCACCAGGCCGCCGGTGACGGTCACGAGCGCCAGCGCGAGATAGCCCAGCGCCTCCAGCGTGGGGTTAAGCGCCGCGGTGTATGACACGGCTTTGATGTTCGCATCGCGGTTGGCCGCATTCGCGACCTTGAAGTTCTCGATGTTCTCCTCGGCGCGGTTGAACGCCTGCACTTCGCGCACGGCGGCGATGGATTCCTGCAGCTCGGCGTTCACGTTGCCGATCTCCTGACGCGCCTTGCGAAAAGCCTTGCGCGCCTGCGACGAAAACCACCACGTGGCGGCGATCATGGCCGGCACAGCCACCAGACTGATCAACGCGAACGGCACGCTGCGGACGAGCATGTTGTAGCTGATCCACACCAGCAGCAGCGCCCCGCTGATGACGCTGATGAGGGCAAAGTTGACGGCCTGGCCGATGGTCTCGGTGTCGTTGGTGATCCGGCTCATCAGGTCGCCGGCTTCGTGCTCGGCATAGTAGCTCATCGACAGGCGATGAAAGTGTTTGAACAGGTCGGTGCGCATGGCGCGCAATACGCGCTGGCCGGCCCACGTCATGGCGTAAAACATGAATCCGTTGAGCAGCGCGCCGGCGACATAGAGCGCCACCAGCATGAGCACCAGGCCGCCCAGCCCGGCCAGCCGCTCGGCATTGCTCAGGGGCGACGCATTGCCGGCGCGAGGGACGGGGATATTCAACGCCGAGATGACAATTTGAAAGAAGCGGTGGGTCAGGTCGCTCGTTTCATTGCTGCCGGCCAGCCAGCAGTTGCTTTGCGCCGCAGCGGACGCCTGCTCGGCGCCGGGAAAGCTGGCGAGGGCGCCGGTCGTGGACGGCGTAAGGTAGCAGTCCACTGCCTGGCCGGTCAGGTCAGGGGCAGTCACCTGCGTCCAGGTCGAAACAATGACGACGACAGCTACCAGCAGCAGCACCGGCCAGTAGGGCCGGAAGTACTGCGCGAATCGGGCAAGGGTATTTCCAAGGTCGCGTGTCTGCAGCCGGTCGCGGCCCATCATGTCGCGCATGGCGCCATGTCCACCAAGCATTGCTGTTGTTCCTCCTCAGATGGAAGTCGCGCGTGGGGTGTTGCGTATTGCGTATTGGGTATTGCGTGCTGCGTATTGCGCGCGCATGTCTGACTACTGACTACTGACTACTGACTACTGACTACTGACTGCTGACTACTGACTACTGACTGCTGACTCCTGACAACTCCGGCAGGAACTCATGTGGGACGTTGCCATCGCCGGTGAGTTGCGAGTTGTAGATCTCGGCGTAGATGGCGCTGTCCTCCATCAATTCCGCGTGTGTGCCGCGCGCCACCACCTCGCCCTTGTCCAGCACCAGAATCTGGTCGGCCTTCATGACGGTGCTGATGCGTTGGGCGATGACGAAGCTGGTGCGACCGGCCATGAGCCGGTCGAGCGCCTTTTGAATCTGCGCCTCGGTCGCCATATCAACACTGCTGGTCGAGTCGTCCAGGATGAGGATGCGCGGGTCGAGCAGCAGCGCGCGGGCGATGGCGATGCGCTGTTTTTGCCCGCCGCTCAGCGTTGTGCCGCGCTCGCCCACTCGCGTGTCGTAGCCCTGCGGGAATGACATGATGAAGTCGTGCGCAGCGGCCGCTTTGGCCGCAGCGATGATGTCGTCCAGGCTCGCTTCCGGTTTGCCGAAGGCGATGTTCTCGCGGATCGTCCCGCTGAACAGCGTCGTCTCCTGCAGCACGATGCCGATCTGCGCTCGCAGCGAGTCCAGCGTCACGTCGCGCACATCGTAACCGTCGATCAGCACCCGGCCCTCGCTGGCGTCGTAGAAGCGCGGGATCAGGTTGATGATCGTCGTCTTGCCGGAGCCGGTGGCGCCGAGCAGGGCGATGGTCTGGCCGGGCTGCGCCTCGAAGCTGACGTTGCGCAGCACAGGCTCGCCCGCCGCGTAATAGCGAAAGGTGACGTTCTCGAATGCGACCCGGCCTTTCACGGGCGGCAGCGCAATTGCCCCCGGCTTGTCCGTCACATCATTCCGCGCGTCGAGAATCTCGAAAATGCGGGTGGCCGATGCGGCGGCCTGACCCAACTGGGTGATGATGAAGCCGAACTGGGCCATCGGGAAAAACAGGTAGGCGAGATAGAGCGTGAACTCCTGCCACTCGCCGATCGTCAGCGTCGCGCCGATGATTTGCTGCCCGCCAAAGTACAGCACCGCAGACTGGCCCAGGTTGGCGATCATAAAGGTCAGCGGGAACAGAAACGTGAAAAGTCGCGCCACAGCAAGCTGTTGCCTGAGCAGGTCGCTGGCGGCGGCGTTGAACTTTGCCTGTTCGCTCTTCTCCCGCACGAATGCCTGCACGACCTTGATGCCGGCCAGATTCTCCTGCAGGAGCGTGTTCAGCGCCGAGAGCTTCTGCTGCACCCTGATGAACAGCGGCTGACTGACGCTGCCGAAGATCATGAACAGGATAAAGGCCACCGGCAGCACCGGCAGCACCACCACTGCCAGCCGGGCGTTGGTGGTGAAAGCAATGGTCAGCGCGCCAACAATCAGCACGATCGCGCCGGCCAGTTGCAGCAGGCCCTGCCCGATGAACAAGCGCACCTTCTCCACGTCGTCCGTGGCGCGGATCATCAGTTGGCCGGTCTGGTTGCGGTCGTGATAGGAGAAGGACAATCTCTGGATTTTGGCGAACAGGTCGTTGCGCAGATCGTAGGCCAGGCTTTGCGAGTTGCGCTCGGCCCAGTAGGCTTGCAGGAAGGAAAACAGGCCGCGAAACACCGCGAAGAGCACCACAGCAGTGGCGGCGGTGACGAGCACTGTCGGCGCTTCGGCCTTGTCTGCGTTCAGCCGGGCGATCAACTGATTCTGATCCCAGTTGGCCGGCAGCTTCAGGAACTCCAGGATGCGCGGCAGGGCCTGACTCATAAACGCGGAAGGTATTTGCTCCAGCCCCTTCAGCACGGCGTCCGCAACAGCGCCCTGTGTCACGGCGTCGATCATGCGGCGCAACAGGCCCGGCACGGCCAGCATGGACACGGTGGCCACGAACAGGAAGATGTAGGGCAGGGCGGCCTGTCTGCGGTAGCGCGACAGATATTGCACGGCGCGGCCAAGCGCCGCGCGATCAAGGGGTGGTCTGCCGCCCATTGCGGGTCGCCCTCCGGGCGCCGACATTCGATTTTGCATTCGCTATTGCTCCTTAGCTTTTTGCGCCGTCTTTTGCGCCGTCTTTTGCGCCGCTTTTCGCGCGCTTTCTGCGCCTTGTCGCGCGCGGCGGTTTGCGCTGCTCGCTTGCAGCCTGTGCCCGGCGGCGCGCGCGTTCCCGTTCATATTCCGGCAGGGAGACCTGGAAAGGATGTGTTCGACGACGCGATCATCCCCGGCCATCTGGCTGATGAACTCGCGCAGCAACCGGCTGAGTTGCCGGCCCTTTGCGGCGCCCATCGCCTGCAACGCGCGGCAGTCGCGGTCATTCGGGTCGATCTCCGGCGCGCGGGCCAGAAGCCGGCGGGCGTCTTCGGTGAGCGTCAGGGGCCTGCGCCGGCGGTCGTCGGGGTCCTGGCCGCGCACCACCAGCCCTTCGCTTTCGAGGCGGTCGATGATCGGCACCAGCGAGGAGGGAGTGAGCATCATGCAGTCGGCCAGCCCCTTGAGGGTAAGCGGCCGGCAGGCCAGCAGCGTCAGCGCGATGAACTGCGGGATGCTCAGGCCGGGGCGCAGCGCCGCCAGGCGCGCCTCGATGTCGCGCGAGGCGAGCTTGACGCTGAACAGGGCGAACCAGCGTATTTCGAACGCCAGGCCGGTGAAATCGGTCTCTTTCATGAGGCGCTCAGAATCATTCGTGCTCGAATGATCTAAAGCCGAATCATACCGGGCCGGATGGTCTGCGTCAAGGGGTGATGAAATCAAAAACAACCGCGCGCCCCGGGGCGCGCGGTCAATTGCTGCGCGAAGATAACACTGCCCCGCGTCAGTCGTTTTGCTCTCCGGGCGCGGTGCCGAAAACCAGGTCCCACAACGGCGAACTGACCCCATACCGCTTCTCAGGTGTCTTGAAGTGATGCAGCATGTGGTAGCGCTTCAGGTATTTCATTAGCCGGCCGCGCATGGGCAGATGGTGTGTCGCGTAGTGGATCATGTCGTACACCAGGTACCCCAGCACGAAGCCCGAAAACACCGGCGCGACCCACTGCGGCGCGCCCAGCAGGCCGCCGACGATCAGGCTCAACACGATATGGACCAGGATCGCGCCGGGGATGCTCACGACCGGCGGCATCACCAGGCGGGTCTTGCACTGCGGCTGGGCGTGGTGCACCCCGTGGAACAGGAAGAAAAAGCGCTTCATCGGCTCGCTGCGCGGCTCGTAGTGGAACACGAAGCGGTGCACCAGATATTCCGTCAGCGTCCACACAAACAGGCCGGCCAGAAAACCGGCCGGAATGTGCAGCGCGGGCGCCCCGGCCGGCAGCGAGACCAGCGACTGCGCCAGAAAGAAAATCGACACCGGCAGCCAGATGGCGACCACGACCGCCGGGTGGATGTGGGTGAAGAATTCGAGAAAGTCGGACTTGAAAAGCCGGATTGGCTCCGGGCTATGGTTGATCTCCATGTGATTCATGCTCAGCCTCCTGCGCCGCGCTCATTTTCACAGCGCCTGGAATGGCAGCCAGTATACTGCGACAGCACATGCTCATCACCCGCGCCTGCATACATGCCCGCCATGCGCTGTCTGTTTTCACGCCCGACGCCATACGACTCAATGCGTCCAGCATTCTGGCGTCTGTGCCGGTCGGTTATTTGTCTGTCGTGCTGCCGATCTACTTCAGCCGGATCGGGCTGGACTCGCAACTGATCGGTCAGCTCTACACCCTGAGCAGCGCGACCAGCGCTATTCTGCTGGTGGTCTTTGGCGTGGTTGCCGACCGCGCGGGCCGCAAGCCGTTTGTGCTGGCCGGCACGCTGCTGCCGATGGTGTCCTACCTGATTCTGCTGTCCACGACGGACCCGCTCTGGTTGTCAATTGCCGCCGGCATTGGCGGTGTGGGGTTTGCCAATGGTCTGAGCGGCGCGCTCATGTCGTCGTCGTTCAACGCCCTGCTGGCGGAGAAGAGTGATGACACCCATCGCAACGCGGTGTTCAGTCTGGCCAATGCCGGCTGGACGGGGGCGTTGATGCTGGGCGCTCTGATGGCCGGCGCGCCTGAACTGCTGCAGCGCCTGTTGGGCATGAGTGTGGTCGATTCCTACCAGCCCCTCTTCTGGCTGGCAATGGGACTGGCGATTGCCGGCGCGCTGCTGGTGCTGCCAATCCACGAGGACCACCGCCGTGTGGTTGTGGCTGCGCCGGAACAGCGCGCCTCGTTCCGGCAGCTCGACCTGGGCCGGCTCGCAAAACTGTCGTTATTCATGGCGCTGATCGGGCTGGGGTTGGGCTTCAGCATCCAGTTGTTGCCGTTGTGGTTCTTTCAGCGCCATGGCGCCAGCGGTGACACGCTTGGCCCGTGGTATGCGCTGGGCAATTTGCTCTCGACGCTGTTCACGCTCTACTCGCCGCGTCTGGCGCGCAGGGTGGGGGCCATCAACGCGGTCTTTCTGACGCAGGGCGCGTCTGCGCTGTTGCTGGCCGGCATGGTGCTTGCGCCGGCGGCGTGGATTGCCGCCAGCCTGATGGTGGCGCGGGTGGTCACGATGAACATGTCGTGGCCGGTGCAGCAGTCATACATGATGGGCATTGTGCGACCCGCCGAGCGCGCCACGGTGAGCAGTGTGACGTTCACCGCCTGGGGCCTGGCCAGCGCCGCCAGCCCGGCAATCAGCGGTCTGTGGCTCGATCAGGGGTTGCTGGCGCTGCCGCTGCTGGCCGGCGGCGCCAGCTATTTACTGTCGGCGATCTGTCTGCTGCTGCTTTTCCGGGGCGTCAAACCGCCGGAGGAAGCAGCGCCCGTCACAGGAGTCTGAGCAGGCAATAGCTCTTGCGTCCCTTGCGCAACACCACGAACTGGCCGTCGATGGCGTCGTTGAGCGAGATCGCGCGCGCAGGATCAGCGACCTGCTGGTTGTTGACGTACACACCGCCGCCTTCGACCGTGCGCCGCGCGTCGCCCTTCGAGGTGGCAAGCTTTGCTGTCACGAGGACATCGAGCAGGGGCGCGCCGTCGCCTTCGATCTGCTGGCGGGGCAACGTGACGGCCGGCACGTCCTCGAAAATCTCCGCCACATCGCTTGCCGTCAGGCCGGCGAGCGCGCCGCCGAATAAAACGCGCGAGGCTGTCTCGGCGCGGGCCAGCGCGGTTTCGCCGTGCGTCATGCGCGTCATTTCACGCGCCAGGCGCTGCTGGGCCTCGCGCTTTTCCGGCTGTGTGGCGACCTGGTGGGCCAGCTCGGCCACTTCGGCTTCGGTGAGCCAGGTAAAGAATTTAAGATAGCGCACAACATCGGCGTCGTCGGTGTTGATCCAGAACTGATAGAAACGATACGGTGAGGTGCGCTTTGCGTCCAGCCAAACGGACCCGCCCTCGGTCTTGCCGAACTTTGTGCCGTCGGCTTTGACGATCAGCGGATACACCAGGCCATAGGCTTTGCCGCCGGTCATGCGGCGGATCAAATCCACGCCGGCGGTGATGTTGCCCCACTGGTCGCTGCCGCCGGTTTGCAGCACGCACCCATGATGCTGAAACAGATGCGCAAAGTCGTAGGACTGGAGCAGCATGTAGCTGAACTCGGTGAATGAAATGCCGCTCTCGCTGGACAGCCGGCTTTTGACCGAATCCTTCGACAGCATGTAATTCACCGTGATGTGCTTGCCGATGTCGCGCAGGAAGCTCATCATCGACATCGGGGCCAGCCAGTCGGCGTTGTTCATCACGCGCGCCGGGTTGCTCTTCGCCTCGAAGTCCAGAAAGTGCGCCAGTTGTTGCTTGATGGCTTCGACGTTGGCCTCGACCTGGGCCGGCGTGAGCAACTGGCGCTCCTGAGACTTGCCGCTGGGGTCGCCGATCATGCCGGTGCCGCCGCCGGCCAGCGCGATGGGCGTGTGACCGAAGCGCTGGAAACGGGCCAGCGCGATCAGTGGAACCAGATGGCCGACGTGCAGGCTGTCGCCGGTGGGATCAAAGCCGTTGTAGAGCGTCACACGCTCGCGCGACAGAAGATCGGCCACGCCGTCGCTGGCATCGTAGATCAGGTCGCGCCACTTGAGTTCATCGAGAATGGACATTGCGATTTTGGATTTTAGAGTTTGGATTTTGGATTGCTGCGCGCAGTTGCCGGGTTAGACGCTTGAATCCGGAGTTGGGCTGCGGGGATTATAGCCGCCGGCTGCGGGGCGGTACAATCCGGTCGCCATGTCAGCGTCTTCAAATCAACACCGCGAGATTGCGGCCCGCCAGGAAAAGGTTGTGCGCGTGGCTGTCGTGACCGTCAGCGACACGCGCACGCGCGAGAATGACACCGGCGGCGACTTGATCGAGCAGCGCATCACCGCCGCCGGCCATGTGGTGGTGTTCCGCGAGATTGTGAAAGACGAGCCGGAGCGCATCGGCGCGCTGCTGGACCGGATTGCAAGCGAGACTGACGCGCGCATTATTCTGTTCACCGGCGGCACCGGCATTGCGCCGCGCGACACAACCTACGACGCGCTGGCGCGCAAACTGGAAAAGACGCTGCCCGGCTTCGGCGAGCTTTTCCGCATGCTCAGCTATCAGGAAGTCGGCGCGGCGGCTATGCTGTCGCGCGCCACAGCCGGCGTGTATCGGGGACGCGTGGTGGTGTCGATGCCCGGCTCTCCCAACGCAGTGCAGGTGGCGATGGACAAGCTTATCCTGCCGGAGCTGCAACACCTGGCCTGGGAAGTGGCGCGCTAGATCGCCGCGGATCATATCCGCAGCGTCTTCCACTTGCCGCGCCGGTAAAGCAGATACATGATAGCCGAGCGCCCGGCCCAGTCGATGGCCGTGCCGATCCACACGCCGGCCAGCCCCAGTTGCAGGACGACTGCAAGCAGATAAACCGCAGTGATGCGGAAGAAGATGACGCCCACCAGCGACACGATCATGGGTGAGCGCGTGTCGCCGGCGCCGCGCAGCGCGCCGCCATAGATCATTTGCAGCGCGATGAAGGGCTGCTCGATCGCCGCGAGCTGAATCGCCAGCGTGGCCAGCGCCAGCACGTCGCCGGTCGCGCCGAATGCCCGGGCGATGTCGCCGCCGAAGACGACGAACAGCGCGCCGGCGGCTGACATGGCGAAGACAGACAGGTACATGCTGCGCCGCGTGGCGAGTTCGGCGATCGGCACGTTGCGCGCGCCAAGCGCCTGGCCGACGATCGTGCCGGCGGCGATGGAGAACCCCCAGGCCGGCAGGAACGAAAGCGACTCGATCGTGTTGGCAATCTGGTTGGCCGCGACGACGACGGTGCCCAGGCTGGCGACGATGCCGGTGAAGGTGATGAAGCCCACGCGCTGGATGACGCTGTCGATGATGCTGGGCAGCGCGATCTTCCAGATGCGCTTTACGTCGCGCCAGTCCCACACCGCCATTTCGCGCAGCTTCACCCGCAGCCGGCTCAGGCCGGCCACCATGACATAGAGCCCCATCAGCCCCCCGATTGCGCGCGCGATAGCGGCGCCCCAGCCGGCGCCGGCAATATGCAGCGCAGGAATCGGGCCGAAACCAAAGATGAGCGCGGCGGCCAGCGCGATGTTGATCACGTTCATGATGAGCGTGATGTACATCGGCGTGCGCGTGTCGCCTGTGGCGCGCATGATGCCGGTCATCACTTGCAGCGGAAACGCCAGGATGGATGTGGACAGGATGATGTGAATGTACAACGTGCCCTGCTGAACTACCTCCTCATCCGCAATCAACAGGCGCAGAAAAGGCTCGGCCAGCGGAAAAAGCGCGACCATGCACGCCACGGCGAACACGACGCTGAGCGTGATGGCCTGGCCGCTCATGCGTCTGGCCTGGGCTTCGTTTCCTTCGCCGAAGGCGCGCGCCACCAGCGCCATCGCCCCGATCGACAATGCCATGAACAGGCCGTTGGCGATGAACAAGTATGAGCCGCTGATGCCGACGGCGGCCAGCGCGGCGGGATCGTTCAAATGCCCGATCAAAAACGAGTCGGCGATGAAGACTGCCGACACGAGCAGGTTTTCCAGCACCGCCGGCAGGGCCAGCGAGACAATCGCGCGGTTGAGCGACTCGGGCTTCAGGTGTCCCAGCGAGGGCATCGCGATAGAGGCAGGTGAGTTGGCCAAGCGAAATTTCTCTTCTCGGAGGATATAGTTCGAGCTATTCTACCTGCGATGAGATTCTGATGTGAGATGTGAAGATGTGACATGTGACGCAATCGTTGACAGCGTCTCCGACTGCCCCTAGAATCCTGCGCGCGTGTTGTTCGAGAGATATTCTGTTGGAGGCGCGCATGGATTCTCCGATTCTGAGGGTGAACTACAAACCGCAGCTCCCGTCGAAGATCGACTACGGCATCGGCATTATCGGCTGCGGGGGGATCGTCAACTATGGACATCTGCCGGCGTACCGCAAGCACGGCCTGAACGTTGTGGGATGTTTTGACATCAACCGCGAGTCGGCGGAGAAGACAGCCCGGCAGCATGACATTCCCAAAGTGTACGAGTCGCTGGATGATCTGCTGAGCGACCACGAGATCGAGATTGTGGACATCGCCGTGCAACCGTGGCATCAGCGCCGGATCGCGGAACAGGCCCTGGCGGCCGGCAAACATCTCCTGTGCCAAAAGCCGCTGGCCGACGGGATTGTGGACGCGATCGCAATTCTGCGCGCCGCGCAGCAGTCCGGCCTGAAAGTGGCCGTCAATCAGCAAATGCGCTGGAGCGCCGGCATTGCGGCCGCCAAAGATCTTATCGATCGCGGATTCATCGGGCAGCCAACCGACGCGCAGATTCAGGTTTCGGCCAGCACGCCGTGGCATATGTGGCCGTGGCTGGCCGAATCGCCGCGCCTCGAAGTCCAGTACCACAGCATTCACTATCTGGATGCCATGCGTTACCTGTTTGGAGACCCCGAATGGATCACCAGCCGGTTCGCCAAATATCCCCTGCAAAAAGCCCGCGCGGAGACCAAGACGATCACGGTGCTCGATTACGCCTGGGGTATGCAGGCGCTGGTGGCTGTGAACCACTATGACGAGAGCGGCGACAACTACGCCACGTTTCGCTTTCTCGGCACCGAGGGGCTTATCAAGGGCACGATCGGCCTGATGTACAACTATCCAACCGGCCGGCCCGACACGCTGGAAGCGCACTCCAATAACTTCGCGCCGGATGTCTGGTTCGATGTGCGCCTGGAGGGGTTGTGGATTCCCGACGCCTTCATCGGGCCGATGACGTCGCTGATGGCGGCGATCCAGTCCGGCGGAAAAGCCGTGACCGACATCACCGACAACATTAACACCATGCGTCTGGTCGACGCCTGTTACATCTCAGCCACCAAACACCGCACGGTGCATTTCGGCGAGTTCGAGGAGATTGACACGCTGCTGGCCGGCGGAACGGACGACGCCTCGCGCGCGCCCGCATAGGGCTATGGTATGTTTGTCCTGCCCGCCGCGCGGCCGGCGGCGATGGAGCGCGAATGGCAGAACAACGCAAAGTGGCGGAAGAGGCCCTGCTCAACACGTATCTGACGCAGGATCAGTTGCCCGACTACGACGCCATCATCACAGAGGACGACACGCCGGTGGACAACATCTAC
>CALBEF010000082.1 GCA_937927775.1 uncultured Anaerolineae bacterium
TACACCCGCCCGGAGGTGCCGCCAATCCAGTAGTTGGAAGGATCAGTGCCCTGTCGGCCTATCAACAAATCTACGCGCCCGTCGGCGTTGAGGTCGCTCAGGTTCAGCCCGCGGAAGCCGAAGGCGATCGGCAGCGTCCACGAGACCGTCGCCGTGCCGCCGCCCGGCAGCGGCCCCCAGAACACGCGCGTGAAGCCGCCGTGGTAGTTCTGCACGACCACGTCGCGCTGGCCGTCGTTGTTCACGTCGGCCACCGAGGCTTTCAATCCGCCGACCCCTGGCAGGGTGGTGCTGAAGGCGGTCGAGTAGGTCACGCCCTGCGGCCCGCCGGCCTGCCCCCAGTAGATGGTGCTGTTCACGTTGTAGGTGCTGCCGTTGTAAGCGTTCGCGAAGATCACCTCCGGCCGCCCGTCGCCGTTCAGGTCGGCCACGGCCACGCCATGCGCGCCGATGGTCGGCAGGTCGGTGCGGGCGGCGGGTGAGTAGGTCACGCCGCCGGAGCCGTTATCCTGCCCCCAGTAGATGGTGCTGTTGACGTAGTAGGTGCTGTCGTTGGACAAGTTCGCAAAAATCACCTCCGGCCGCCCGTCGCCGTTCAGGTCGGCGACGGCCACACCCGCTGCGCCGCTGGTCGGCAGGGTGGTGCTGAAGGCGGCGCTCCAGTTCGGGCTGTCCGGCGCGCCCTGGCCCCAGTAGATGTAGCCGCCGTCGAAGACATGGGTGCTGCCGTTGTACCAGTTTGCAAACAGCAGCTCGGACACCCCGTCGGCGTTGAGGTCGCTGGACCAGGGGTTGGCGGCGTCAGACTTGTGATTGCCGGCCAGGCGCAGGGTCTGGCCGGGAGCAGTGTCGCCATTGCCCTGGCACCACGCGCCCGCGCCGGCGCACACACCGAAGGTGCCGGTCAGCACGCCATAGCCGGCGACGGTCGGGCGATAGAACTGGTTCGTGCCGCTGGGCGCGGCGGTGAGTGTCGTCTGCGGCGTGGTCCATTCGGTTTGCGTCCACGTGCCGACGGCTGTTTGAGCTGCTCGCGCCGGCGCAGGCTGTAAAACAGATGAGGTGTACAGTCCCTGGGACAAAAGCATTGCGACCACGCTCAAAGTAGTAAAGGCGCGAGTGATCTGTCTGCGATTCATGATGCCCTCCGGTTTGACGCATGTTTTCGCGTGTCATTCAGAATTGAAGCGATGTGCTTGATAGTCGTTCAGTCTATAAAGGCTGATCTTTCAAACGCCAATAGCAGTAAGTGCGCTTATTGTATCAGTAGAGGGTGGACTGATCACCGGGAGAATAAAAATGGTCGATAAATGCTTTGATTGATTTGCCTGTACTGTTGGGTCACGCGAATGTGATCTGGATGATCGGTAGGTGCTCAGATGACGCACTTATTGAAAAATCACTCTCGCGCAGGCACCAAACCTGCGGGAGGGTCAGTCCTACGCGGGGATTCGCGCGCTGAAGTGCGCCCTGCCTCAGCCGGCTCAAAAAAGCGACAACTGGCGCGCGGGCTGTCTGCCGTCCAGCAGGATGTAGGGCGCGGCGCGTCGGACGATCACGCCCAGTGCCTTCAGATCGCGCAGGTCGCGCAAGGTGTGCTGTCGGCGCGCTGAGAGCACCGCTTCGACCCCTTTCGGTCCGATACCGGGCACGCGCAGCAATGTCTGCCGGTCGGCGCGGTTGATCTCCACCGGCGCTTCGCTCAGATTGCGTTGCGCCCAGGCCACCTTCGGATCCACATCCAGCGGCAGGTTGCCGGCGGGGGTGAACGGCAGTTCCTCCACCCCGAAGCCATAGTCGCGCAGCAGGAACGAGGACTGATAGAGCCGAAATTCGCGCCAGGGGTTCTCGGCCGGCTGGTGCTCCAGGGGGGTGTCGGGCAGCGGGTGAAACGCGGAGAAGTACGCCCGCGCCAGGCGCGTCTGCTTGTGCAGCGCCTCGGTGGTGCTGAGCAACTCCAGGTCGGTCTCGCCGGCCGCGCCCACAACAAATTGCGTGGTGCTCGAGGGCCATCTGCCGTTCCAGCCGAAGCGGGCCGGCTGCGTTCGGCGAATCTCCTCGACCCAGCGCAAGGGTTGCACCAGCTCCTCGGTGAATTCTTTGAGTGGCGCAAGCGCCGCCAGCCGGTGTGTGTTTGGAGCTTCGAGGTTGATCGACACGCGGTCGGCCAGTTGCATGGCGCGCTCGACCTGCGCGCGCTCGGCGCCGGGCATGATCTTCAGATGGATGTAGCCCTTGAAGCCCAGCTTGAAGCGCAGCACTTCGGCAACCGCGATCAACTTGTCCTGAATGCGCGCGCCGCCATGCATGATGCCGGAACTGAGGAACAATCCTTCGGCCACCCGCGACTGCTGGAGCTGGAGAAACGCGCGCGCCATCTCTTCGGGCTTGAACGTCACGCGCCGGAAGTCGCGGCCGGCGCGAAAGGGGCAATAAAAGCAGTTGCGCTCGCAGGCCGAGGTGAGCAGTGTCTTGAGCAGGGCAATGCGCTTGCCGCCCGGCATAGCGGCATAGCTCACCCCCAGCGCGCGCTGCTTGTCGTCGCAAAGCGCGGGCGTGGTGTAGGGCGCGGATTCATTGGCCAGCCGGCGCAACTCGGCCGGCGCGCGCTGATCGAGCGAGGCGCCTCGGTGCGCGCTGCCGGCCGGCGGCTGGTAGTCTTCAGCCGGCTCCAGGCCCATGTGCGCGGACACTGTCCTCAGCTTCTCTACCGCGTCCATATCCCGATTATAGAACAAAAGTTCTGACTCCCCTCACCCTGTCACCCTGTCACCTTGTCACCTTGTCACCTTGTCACCTTGTTACCCTCCTCACCCCCGCCGTTTGCCGGTTTCCGCGCGCGTGCTATAGTCATTCACGCATCAGGAGGCGCTCTATGGTGGAAGTCCTTCGCCGTATCGTTGCCCTGGCGTGTCTGTTGACCGCGATTGCCTCTGCGCTTGCCCCGCAACCCGCCCTGCTCCGATTTGGCGCCATCGATTTCGCCGAGCGGCAAAATAAGTCGTGGTTTGAAGACGAACGGAAAATGCCGCTCGAAGATTTTATTGCGCGCGAGACGAAAGACCGGCTGATTGTGGCGCAGGACGATGCGTGGGGCGGTTTCTTCGACGCATTCGATCAGGCTGTGGCGGGCCGGCTGCCGGAGTGGCAACACCGTCTCAATGTTGGCTGGTCGGCCGGCAGCCAGGTGTACTTCCGTCCTGACGAGGAACAGGTCAGCGACGTTGCGGAGGCCCTGAACGACGACCGGCCATTTGTCTACCTCGCGCTGGCCGGCCCCATGGGCGCGCGCTATGGCGCGCGCTATTTGGGCGTGACCTACATGCGCCCCAGAGATATGCTGGACGATGCGCCCCCCGGCCTGCTCTATCCCTATCGGGCTTTCAGCCTGTGGCTGGTGTTGATCGGACTTGCCGCATATATCCTGTTGCCGCGCCGCAAACACGATCCACAGGCGCTGGTCTACGCCACCGCGCGCGCGATCGTGTTGCCCGACATTCTGGGGTTCCTGTTTGCCGGCTTCTTCTTCGCCCTCCCGTTTTTCATCGTGCCGGCCAACGATAGCAATCCCGATGTGTTGAATCCCGACAGCGGCTGGCTGATTCTGACCCTCGTGATGTGGGCATTTGCGGCAGCCGGCGTTGTTATTCTGGCCATCGCCGCGCGCTATGCGGCGTTTTCCATTCTGCCCGACCCGGACGCCGTCGCCGTGACCACCTGGCGTGGGGCGGCGCGTTATCTGTATGCCGACATGCAACGGGCGCAGCCCTATGTGCGCCGCATGTCAAAAGGATGGATCGGTCTGGGCGTGTTGGCCACTCTGCTCAACTGGCGCGCGGCCGGGCCAACACTCTTGTTGGCCACAAATGAATCACAAGGCATCGAGGTCGCGCTGCGCGATGGCCGCGCGTGGCGCGTGGCAATCGACGCGCTGGAGGGAGTTGACCGGCTGCTGGATATTCTGCGCGAGAAGGGCGTCGAGATCGATCCGGCGCTTCAGCGCCGAAGAGACACTGAGGAGACAACGACGTGAGCGCGACCCCCAGGTTCTGTGGCCAGTGCGGCGCGCCGCTGGCACAGGGCGCGCGCTTTTGCGGATAGTGCGGGCAGCCGGTGGGCGCGCGACGACGCCACCGCCTGCCGCGTGTGCTCAAGGTGAGGCGCCAGTGGCTTTGCAGCGCTCACACGCCCGTTATTCAACAGCCGATATGCTGCTACGGTTCCCGAACGTCCTTCCATTTGCTTCGGGATGCTTGCCGATGGACGGACTGCCATGCGTCTCCCCATCTTCATCGCTCGCCGTGTCAATCGCTTGTCGCCGAGGTCACACTGATCCCGACCTACACTTGTGTGCAACGATCAGCGCGCAGGCGGGAATCCAGGCGCGGGATAAATCTGCGCGCGACACAGGGGGACTGCGCGGGCATGACGGCGCGGCGCTTCAACTCCCCACACACGCCCGCAGACTTTGCAAAAGCCGGGCAACATGCTCCCACAGAGAAATGCACCCCCGCTGTAGCGCGTTTGCCTAAGTCAGGTAAGATAAGCCAATCATGAACACTTCTCTGAGACTTCATACACAGCGCGGCGCGCTGTTATCGCCCAACTTCCTGACGCCAAACCATCGTCAGCAAAGCGGTGGGCTTGTTTCGCCTGCCCAGTCGTCCCTCGAACAGCCGCCGCCGCCGGCGTCTTCTCCCAGCGGACAGCCACAGCCTCCGTCGCCAGCATACTCAGGCCCGCCCCCTGCGCCGCCCCCGCAACTCCCGCCGCGCAAGAGCCGCGCCGGCTGTGTGATTGCCATTGCGCTGGGACTGATCGTCCTATGCTGTGTTGCGCCGGTGGTCGGCGGGATTGCGTTCTTCAGTTTGACCGACATCGGGCGGGAGATTGTCCCAACCCTGGAAGCGATAGTGACTGAGGCCGCTGAACCATCAGCAGCCGAGGGGCGCCCGACGCCGAGAGGCACGCCGCTCATCGATGTGTTGGGCGGCAACGGCCGCGCGACGGCTACCCCGCGCGGTGTCCTCGATTTTGACGCCGATGCTTCCTCTGATGCCGCGCCGCAGGATTTTGTTGGCGACTGGGAAGTGGTTGCGGCGCAGGACGCCGACGGCCCGCGCGACGATGTGATCGGCGACCAGATGCGCCTGATGCTTGCGGAGGATGGAGAAACTATCCTGAGTGTGGGGTTGCCTTACGATGCATCCACTGAGCCGGATATGTCGCTGCGCGTGGTCGGCGGGCGCACGGCTGCCGGCGAGGTGATTAACGCCGATCCACCCATCCAGGTTGCCATCACGCTGTCCGACGACGGGCAGGAATTGGACATGACGTTGCGCATGGAACCCGCCGACGCGCCGGCGGAGGAAGTGTCGCTCACCTTTGCGCGCATTGGTAACGGCACGCAGCGGTGACCGCGATGCGCGTCGAACTCCTGCCCATGTCGCGCCGGGACGACGCGCTGCTGCGCAATCTGTATCAGCTCTACCTGTATGACTTCAGCGAGTTCATGGGCTGGGACGTGGATGCGCAGGGCCGCTTCGACGCCTCCGACCTGAACGGGTGCTGGGATGACCCGCGCCGGCATCAGTATCTGCTGCGCGCAGAGGGGCAGCCGGCCGGCTTCGTGATGATCGATGAAGTCGATCGCTCCATCCTCACCGGCCAGCGCAACGTCATATTGATGCGCGAGTTCTTCGTCCTGCGCGCCTGCCGCCGGCGGGGGGTGGGGCGCGCCGCAGCCGTGCGCGCCTTCGAGCTGTTTCCCGGCTGCTGGGAAGTGTTCCAGTTGCAGCAGAACGTTGTCGCGCAGGCGTTCTGGCGCAAAGTGATTGGCGCGTACACCGCCGGCCGCTATGTCGAGACGACCTGTGGCGAGCCGGGCTGGCGCGGCGTCATGCAGACGTTCGATAATCGCTGGTGACCTGCAATATCCTTCACGCGCTGTTCCCCGGCAGACTCTGCGTGGTAGACTGACTCGAACGTATCGTTGTCTGGTGTTCAGGATGACGCAGGAGAGGAATGTCTGATGAGTGACTGGCTCAGTCGGATTACGATCAAGCCCGATGTGTGCCATGGCAAGCCAACCATACGCGGGTTGCGTTACCCGGTGGAATGGCTGCTTGAGATGCTAAGTTCCGGCATGACCGTTGAGCAGATCCTGGCGGACTATGAGGATCTGGAGCGCGAAGACATTCTCGCTGCGCTTGCTTATGCGGCGCGCATCAGCCAGGTCAAGCGGATTGTTCTCACGCCGGCATGAGATTCCTCGTTGACGCGCAACTTCCACGCACGGCGTTTGATCTACCGCTTTCGAGAAGCCGGGCATGACGCCATTCATACGCTTGATCTGCCCGAGAGGAATCAAACATCGGATGATGCGATCAGCGATCTCACCCTGCGCGAGGGCCTGATTCTGATCACAAAAGACGCTGATTTCGTCATCGATTTCGTGTTGCGCTGTCGTCCGTACAAACTTCTGCTTGTATCCACCGGCAACATCACCAACGATGACCTGGAAGAACTTTTCGCGAGCAGAATCACCGAACTTGTGTCTCTGTTCGAGACGCATGATTTCATCGAGGTGAACCGCGCTGGCATCGTGATCCACGTCTGACTCCTTTCGCGCGATGTGGTTGCTCTCTCTGCAGGGCGCGGCGCTCGGATTCTCGGCTGCCGCATCCCCCGGCCCGTTCCAGGCGTACCTGATGTCGCAGGCGTTGCAGCTTGGCTGGCGCCGGGCCTGGCCGGCTGCGTTTGCGCCGCTGCTCAGCGATGGGCCGATCATTGCGCTGGTGGTATTGGCCTTGACGCAGGCGCCGGCCGGCCTGTTGCGCGGGTTGCAAGTGGCCGGCGGCGTCTTCCTGTTGTACCTGGCTTATAGCGCAGTCAAACGTCTGCGCGCTGCGCTACCGGCGCCGGCATCGGCGCAGCAGGGCTTGTTAAAAGCCGTGGTGGCGAACGTGCTCAGCCCCGGCCCGTGGATTTTCTGGAGCGCCGTAGGCGGGCCGATTCTGGCGCGCGCGTGGGCCGAGTCGCCCGGCCATAGCGCGCTGTTTCTGCTCGGCTTCTATGGCGCGATGGTGAGCGTGTTGCTGGGGTTGATCGGGTTGTTTGCGGCCTCCGCGCGCATGGGGCCGGCGTTCACGCGCGCGCTCGGCGTGATTTCGGCGCTGGCGCTGGCCGGCTTCGGCGTGTATCAAATCGTTGCCGGCCTGTCTGGACTGTAGGGCAGGCCGCCGGGCCTGCCCCTTGCTGATGGTTCCGCCTCTTTGATATACACTCCCCGTACAAATCGTCATCTCTGGAGAATCAAAACATGCCGCTCTTTGATTTGCCCCTTGAACAACTGAAGACCTATCAGCCCGACCGCGTCGAGCAGCCTGACTTCGACGCTTTCTGGCAGGCCACGCTGGCCGACGCGCGCCAGCATCCGCTGAATCCGGTGTTCGAGCAGGTCAACTATGGCTTGCAGGCCCAGGAGACCTTCGATGTGACCTTCAATGGCTTCGGCGGGCAGCCGGTAAAAGCGTGGCTGTTGCTGCCGCGCCGGCGCTCCGGCCCGTTGCCCTGCGTGGTCGAGTACATCGGCTATGGCGGCGGGCGCGGCTTTCCGACCGACTGGCTGTTGTGGAGCAGCGTCGGATTTGCGCACCTGGTCATGGACACACGCGGGCAGGGCAGCGGCTGGTTGTTTGGCGCCACGCCCGATCTGTACGGCCAGGGCGGCAACCCGTCCGTGCCCGGCTTCATGACCCAGGGCATTCTCGATCCGCAGCACTACTACTACCGGCGCGTGTTTACCGACGCCGTGCGCGCGGTGGAGGCGGCGCGCAGCCACCCGGCGGTTGACCCCGACCGCATCGCGGCAGCCGGCGGCAGCCAGGGCGGCGGCATCACCATCGCGGCGGCCGGCCTCGAGCCGGCGGTGAAAGCGGCCATGCCGGATGTGCCGTTCCTGTGCCACTATCGCCGCGCCACCGAACTGGTGGACACAGCGCCCTACAACGAGATCACGCGCTTCTGCCTCACGCACCGCGACAAGATCGAAACGGTCTTTCGCACCCTGTCGTATTTCGACGGCGTCAATCTTGCCGCGCGCGCGACGGCCACGGCGCTGTTCTCGGTGGGCCTGATGGATCAGGTCTGCCCGCCGTCCACCGTCTTCGCCGCTTACAACCACTGGGCCGGGCCAAAAGACATGCGCATCTACTCGTACAATCAGCACGAGGGCGGCGGGAACTTCCACACAGTCGAGAAAGTGCGCTTTCTGACTGCGTTGTGGCGATGACGCCAGGCCGCTGCGCAGGAATCTATTCGCACCGAGGACTTTTATGCAACAGAAGACCAAAATCGGGATCGTTGGATGTGGCAACATCAGCGGCACGTATCTGAAAGTCGCCAAAACGTTCGACATTCTGGAGGTGGTGGCGTGCGCCGATGTCATCGCGGAGTTGGCGCAGGCCAAAGCCGCCGAATATGGCGTGCCCAGAGCCTGCTCGCCGGCTGAACTGCTGGCCGACCCGGAGATCGAAATTGTCGTGAATCTGACGCCGCCGGCGGCGCACGCCGACATTGCGATGCAGGCGCTGCAAGCCGGCAAGTCGATCTACAACGAGAAGCCGCTGGCTATTGAGCGCGAAGACGCCCGGCGCATGCTTCGGCTTGCCGAAGACAGGCATCTGCGCGTCGGCTGCGCGCCGGATACGTTCATGGGCGCCGGCCTGCAAACCTGCCGCAGGTTGATCGACGACGGCGCAATCGGCCGGCCCATTGCCGCGACCGCCTTCATGCTGGGGCGCGGGCCGGAGCCGTGGCATCCCAACCCGGAGTTCTTTTATCAGCGCGGCGGCGGGCCGATGTTCGACATGGGGCCGTACTACCTGACGGCTCTGGTGACGCTGCTGGGGCCGGTCAAGCGCGTCACCGGCGCGACGCAGATGTCGTTCCCGGAGCGCGTGATTGGCAGCGGCCCGAAGAAGGGCAACAAGATCGCCGTCGAAATCCCGACTCACATTGTGGGCGTGCTGGAGTTCGCCGCCGGCGCGGTGGGCACGCTCATCACCAGTTTCGACGTGTGGGCGCATCAGTTGCCGCGCATTGAAATCTACGGCACGGACGGCACGCTGAGCGCGCCCGATCCCAACACCTTCGGCGGGCCGGTCAAGCTGTGGCGGCCGGAGAAGAAGGAATGGGAAGAGGTGCCGCTGTTGCCGCTGCGCGCCGAGAACAGCCGCAGCCTGGGTGTGGCCGACATGGCCCAGGCGATGCAGTCGGGCCGGCCACACCGCGCCAGCGGCGCGCTGGCCTACCATGTGCTCGACCTGATGCACACCATTCACGACGCGGCGCGTGAGGGTCTGCACATCACCATGACCAGCGCATGCGAGCGCCCCGCGCCCATGGCAATTGACGATTGAGCGATTGAGCGATTGAGCGATTGACGATTGACGATTGACGATTGAGCGATTGACTGTGCGCTGCGCTCTGTGTCTGACTACTGACTACTGACGACTGACGACTGACGACTGACGACTGACTACTGACTACTGACTACTGACTACTGACGACTGACTACTCCCTGCCCCCCATGCTCAAAATCTACGACGTGGATCAGGCGCTTGGTTCGATTCTCAAGCGCAAACCGATTGACGAATTCCCTGTGTCGCCGGCCATGCGCCGGCGCACGATGGAAACCTTTGGCGAGGACATTTCGCCCGACGAGGCCGTGCGGCGCATCCTGGCCGACGTGCGCGCGCGCGGCGATGCCGCGCTCATCGAATGGACACGCCGGCTGGATGGCGTTGATCTGACGCCCGACACGCTGGAAGTGCCGGATGAGGACATCGCCGCCGCCTATGACATGATAGACAGCGAGGTGGTGGCCGCCCTGGAGCGCGCCGCCGAGCGTATTCGCGCTTTCCACGCGCGCCAACCTTTTCACTCCTGGATGGATAGCGACCTGGGCGGCCTGCTGGGTCAGATGATCCGCCCGCTCAACAGCGTGGGCGTATACATCCCCGGCGGCACCGCGCCGCTGGCGTCCACATTGCTGATGACGGCTATCCCGGCCCGCGTGGCCGGCGTGGATGAGGTGGTGGTGGTCTCGCCGGCCGATCGGCGCACGGGCAAGGTCGCGCCGATCACGCTGGTGGCCGCTGACATCGCCGAGGCCGACGCCGTGTACGCGCTTGGCGGCGCGCAGGCAATCGGCGCGCTGGCCTATGGCACCGAGCGCATCCCGCGCGTGGATAAAATTGCCGGCCCCGGCAACACGTTTGTGGTGCTGGCCAAGAAGCAGGTGTTCGGCGCGGTGGGCATCGACGCCTTGCCCGGCCCGACGGAAACGGTGGTGGTGGCGGATGATTCGGCCAACCCGGCCTGGGTAGCCGCCGACATGCTGGCGCAATCCGAGCACACCGGCGGCACGGCGATTCTCATCACACCTTCGCCGGCGCTGGCCCATGCGGTCGATCGGCACGTGCAGGCGCAGGTGTCGCAACTCGCCACCGCCGCCGATATCTACGAGTCGTTCGAGTCGCGCAGCGGGGCGGTCATCACTGAGGACTTGATGGAAGCCGTGGCGCTGGCCGATGACTTTGCCCCGGAGCATCTCTGTTTGTCGGTGCGCGACCCATGGGCGTGGGTGGGCAGGATTCACAACGCCGGCGGCATCTTTGTCGGCGAGCAGTCGTATGAAGTGCTGGGCGACTATGTGGCCGGCCCCAGCCACACCATGCCGACCGGCGGCACAGCCCGCTTCACCTCGCCGTGCAATGTGCTGGACTTTGTGCGTGTCACCAACGTGATCGCGCTCGACGAAGCCACATCGCGGCAGATCGCGCCGGCCGCCATCAAGCTGGCCGAAGCAGAGGGATTGCCGGCGCACGCGGCGGCGGCGCGCATCCGGTTGTCGCATCAGGACTAAGCGCGCCGTGCGTGGCCGGTGCCCCGAAGGAGAATGTCATGTCTGACATGCCCGCAGGATCGACTTCCAGACTGGCGGTAGTTGCCGTGGGTGGCAACTCGCTCATCACCGATGACAAGCATCGCACCGTCCCCGATCAGTACAACGCGGCGGCAGAAACCAGCCGGCACATTGTGGACATGATCGAGATGGGTTGGCGCGTGGTCCTGACGCACGGCAACGGTCCGCAGGTGGGCTTCATCCTCCGGCGCAGCGAGCTGGCCCGCCACGAGTTGCACGAGGTGCCGCTGGACGTATGCGGCGCAGACACGCAGGGCGCGATCGGCTACATGTTCCAGAGGGCGCTGCGCAACGAAATCAATCAACGCGCCCGCGCCGGCCACTGGCAGCATGTCTCGATCACGCCGGTGACAGTGGTCACGCAGACGCTGGTGGATGCTGGGGATCCGGCCTTCGCCAACCCGACCAAGCCGATCGGCTCCTTCATGGATGAGGCAACTGCTCGCCAGCGCGCCGAGCGCGAAGGGTGGCAGGTGGTTGAGGACGCCGGCCGGGGCTGGCGGCGGGTTGTGCCGTCGCCTCGTCCGATCGCCATCATGGAGTTGGACGCCATCCAGTCGCTGGTGCGCGCGGGCTTCCTGGTCATCTGTTCCGGCGGCGGGGGAGTGCCGGTCAAACGCGAGCCGGATGGCGCGCTGACCGGCCTGGAGGCGGTGATCGATAAAGACCTGGCCGGCGCGTTGCTGGCGGCGGCGCTGGGGGCTGATCTGTTGCTGATCTCGACGGCGGTGGAGAAAGTGGCCCTCCACTTCCGCAAGCCGGAGCAGCGCTGGCTCGACCGGCTGACGGCCGCAGAGGCTGAGCGCTATCTGCGCGAGGGCCACTTCCACGCCGGCAGCATGGGGCCGAAGATCGAGGCGGTGCTGAACTTTCTGCGCGCCCGGCCCGATGCGCGCGCGCTGATCACCGATCCACCCAACATCACGCGCGCGCTGCGCGGAGAGACCGGCACATGGTTCACCGCGAATGAACGCGAATGAACGCGAATGAACGCGAATATTCCGGGGAAAGTTGATGATGACGAGCGCAAGTATGTCGGCTCTGGCGGCAGTGACGACGCCGGGCCGCGAAGAAGAAGTCCGCTGGATAGTCATTGCTGTGGTGGGCTGGGCGGAAGCTGAAGTGATGCGCAGCAAGTTGGACGCCGCCGGCATCCCCTGCATCCTGCAACGCGAAGCGGTTGGGGTCGCCTTTGGCATCACCATTGGCGCGCTGGGCGAGGTGCGCGTGTTGGTGCCCGAGCCGTTGGCCGAGCAGGCCATTGAGTTGCTCAACGACACTGCCGGCCAGGAAGCGCCAGACGATGAAGATATCGGGGACTGGGATGACTACGACGTCGAAGGCGGGCGCAAAGCGACGCCCGGCGAGCCGGCCGGCGACTGAACCGCGCCTGAGCTTCGAGCGCGTGTTGCGTTACCGGCGCGACACGTTTCGCCTTGCGCCCGGCCGGCGCGTCTCAACCATCGAGCAGGCCGCGCAGTTTGTGGACGAGCGCGGCTTTGTGTTTTTCTGGCCGATCAGGGAAGCGGTGTTGCCCAGCCTGTGGGTCGCGGTGGCGGGCGATCGACCCGTGGCCGACGCGCACGATGACCCCGGCCATGTGACGTGGGGCTGGAAAGACGCCATGCTGGGCCGGCGCAAGTGGTACTACGCCAAAGTGCTGCGCCGCAAATCGACCCTGATCTCGCTGCAAGTCGCGCCGTACTTCTACGCCCTCTCCGAGAACTACGGCGCTCCGCGCGAAGACTATTTGCTCAACTACCAGCAGGGATTGTTGAGTCCCGAAGCCAAAGCGATCTATGAAGTGTTGTTGCGCGAAGGGCCGACCGACACCGTCGGCCTTCGCCGCGCCACCGGCATGACCAGCGACAAGAGCGCCTGGCGCGCATGGCAATTGACGATTGAGCGATTGACGATTGAGGATTGAGCGATTGACGATTGTGCGCCGTGCTCTGTGTCTGACGACTGACTACTGACTACTCCCTGGATGCACGGCGTCGCCTGATTGCCCTTTACGTGAAAGCTGTTGGCGCAACCACACAGGCCGATGTGAGCCGGCTGTTTGGATGGACACGCCGAGATGTCAAGGCAGCCCTTGCGCAGCTTGCCGATGAGGGAAGTATCCGGCGCGGCGCGCTGATTGCGGACAAGCCCGGTGACTGGCTTGTGCTGAGCGAACTGCTCACTCGATCTTGACGATTTTGAAGATCGTTTCGCCGCCGGGCGCCGCGATGCGCACCAGCTCGCCGACTTTCTTGCCGATCAGCGCGCGGCCCAGCGGCGATTCGTTCGAGATTTTGCCCTGCGCGGGGTTGGCCTCGGCCCGGCCCACGAGCTGAAAGACTTCGTGGTCGTCAAACCCCTGCTCGACCACCGTCACTTTCACGCCCAGCCGGACCCTGCCGATGTTGTCGCCTGACTCGTCGAGGATGACGCTGTCGCGCAACAGGCGCTCCAGCTCCAGGATGCGGCCTTCCAGAAAGCCCTGCTCCTCTTTGGCTGCATGGTAATCGGCGTTCTCGGACAGGTCGCCCTGTTGGATGGCGTGCCTCAGCCGCGCGGCCAGATCAGGCCGTTTGACATTCTTCAGATGCTCCAGTTCTTCGCGCAGCTCGCGCGCGCCTTCAGCCGTGAGGTAGTGTGCGTTTGATCCAACTTGCGAATCCATGCGTCTGATTCTAACCCGGTTTAGTTTAGAATCCCGGAGTCTTTAAGACTCCGGGATTCTGAAGTCTATGGAAATTAACAACGCGGTCGTTCTCATCACCGGCGCGGCGCAGCGCGTGGGGCGCGCTGTGGCGCTCGAACTGGCCCGGCGCGGCGCGCGTATCGCCTTCAGCTATTACGTCGAAGATGAACCCTGGCAGGATGCGCTTGCCGAGTTGGAATCGCTCGGCGCGCAGGCGCTGGCCTGTCGCGCCGATGTCACGCAGCCGGCTGAGGCGCGGGCGCTGGTTGAGGCTGCCCTGCGCGCGTTTGGCCGCGTCGATGTGCTCATCAACAACGCTTCGATCTGGTTGAAGAAGCCGGCGCTGGAAATCAGCGCAGACGAATGGGACGCCGAGATGAGCGTGAACGCCAAAGGCCCGTTTCTCATGGCCCAGGCCGTCGCGCCGCACATGCTGGCGCAGGGCAGCGGCCTGATTGTCAACATCACCGATCTGTCGGCCTTTCAGACCTGGGCCGGCTACGCGCATCATTCGGCCAGCAAAGCCGCCCTGGTGGCGCTGACCAAAGTGCTGGCGCTGGAGTGGGCGCCGGCGGTGCGCGTGAACGCCATTGCGCCCGGCACGGTGCTCCTGCCCGACGACGCCACGGAGGAAAAGCGGCGCTGGGCTGTGGAGAAGTCCGCCCTCAAGCGCATCGGCGACCCGCGCGACGTGGCGCGCACGGTGATCTACCTGATCGAAGAAGACTTTGCCACCGGCAGCGTCTGCTTTGTTGATGGTGGGCGATCGCTGGTCTGAAAGGGCAAAGGGCGCAATGCTGCTTCTCAGAGGGCTATAATTTTGTCATGTCGAGAAGACTGCCCCGATTCCTCAAGTCGGTTTTCTGGGAATACGATTTCCGAAAGCTAACGTGGCCGGAAAGCAGGCATACGGTGATCGGGCGCGTGCTGTCCGCAGGCCAGTGGCGCCACATTCAATGGCTGCGTAGTCAGGTCAGCGATGAGGAATTGCGGGCATGGATCATGGAGCGGCGCGGGCGCATGCTCACGCCGCGTCAGTTGACCTACTGGCAACTGGTGCTGGATTTGCCGGCGAAGACGGTGAAGGCCTGGCTGGATTCACCCGAGCGCAGGGTCTGGGATCAGCGATCCACAGATGGGGGCGGTGATGAGCTTTCACGTTGAGGTGATCGGCGCGCGTCAGCGGAAGGCGCTCAGACAACTGGGCGCTTTTTGTCGGAGCGCGACTGTTACCTGGGTGGCGGCACTGCGATCGCTCTGCAACTTGGGCATCGTCATTCTGTTGATCTGGACTGGTTTACTGCCCGGAGCTTTGATTCTGACGCGCTGGCAGGACAAATGGATGCGTTCAGGGGACAGCCTGGAGTGAACGTGGAAGCCGTAGAACCCGGCACGGCGCATGCCACCCTGTCCGGCGTCAGGCTCAGTGTCCTGGAATATCGTTACCCGCTCCTCAGACCACTTGTGGATTGGCCTCTGTATGAGGCCTGTGGACTGGCGCGAATGCAAGCGCGCGATACGATCCTGGGTGAAGGCTCTGTCCACCCGGTCATTCCCGGCCTGATAGGGTGTTCGGGCAAGCCCTATGGCCGCTGCAAAGTCGCTTGACAGACGACGAAAACTGTCCGGCAGGGCAAGGCAGACGGGGCACGCCCGGCGGCTTGCCCTACAGACTAATAAGCGGACTACAATGCCCTGCCAGGTAACACACCATGACTACTTCCAAATATGCTTTTCCACAGGGATTCGTCTGGGGCGCGGCCACAGCCGCCTATCAAATCGAAGGCGCCTGGAACGAAGACGGCAAAGGCGAGTCGATCTGGGATCGCTTCAGCCACACGCCCGGCAAAGTGCTCGACGACGCCACCGGCGATGTGGCGTGCGATCACTATCACCGCTTTCAGGACGATGTGGCGCTGATGCAGGCGCTGGGTCTGAAAGCGTATCGCTTGTCTGTCTCATGGCCGCGCGTGCTGCCGGCCGGCGCCGGCAGCGCCAACCCCAAAGGCGTCGCTTTTTACGACCGGCTGGTTGACGCGCTGTTGCAGGCCGGCATCGAACCGTTCATCACGCTCTACCACTGGGACTTGCCGGCGGCGCTTCAGGATCGCGGCGGCTGGGGCAACCGCGACATCGCCAGTTGGTTTGCCGATTACGCCGCGCTGATGGTCAGGGCGCTGGGCGATCGCGTCCATCACTGGATCACGCTGAACGAGCCGTGGTGTATCGCTTTCCTGGGCCATGACTGGGGCGTGCACGCGCCAGGCATTCGAGATCGCCGGTTGGCGATTCAAGTGGTTCACAACACGCTGCTCAGCCACGGCATGGCGCTGCAAGCCATCCGCGCTGCCGGCGATGCGCATACGCAGGCCGGCATCACGCTCAACCTGGAATCCAAACTGCCGGCCAGCGACAGCCCGGCCGATCAGGCTGCCGCCGAGGCGGTGCTCGATCCGAACTACGAATGGTTCGTGGATCCGATCCTGCGCGGTTATTACTCCCCGCGCATTCTGGAAGATGCCGGCGCCGATGCGCCGGTGATTCAACCCGGCGACATGGCGCTCATCAGCGCGCGCAACGACTTTCTGGGCGTCAATTACTACACCAGTTCGTTCTACCGCGACGCAGACGGCAAGCCGCAGCAGGTCGAAATGCCCGACATGGAACACACCCTGATCAACTGGGCCGTTGTGCCGCAGGGATTGACCGTGCTGTTGAAGCGGCTGAGCCGCGACAGCCGGGGCCGGCTGCCGCTGTACATCACCGAGAACGGCTGCTCGTATTCCGATGTGCTCAGCGCCGATGGCCGCATTCACGATGAGAAGCGCGTGGCCTATCTGCGCGCGCACTTTGCGGCGGCGCATGAGGCGATTCAGGCCGGCGTCGATCTGCGCGGCTATTTCGTGTGGTCGCTGATGGACAACTTCGAGTGGGCCTGGGGCTATCGGCAATGGTTCGGCGTGGTCGGCGTGGACTATGCCACTCAGAAGCGAACGATCAAGGACAGCGGCTACTATCTGCGCGATGTGATCGCAGCCAACAGCGTGGTGTAGCCGCCCGCGCGAATGGCTCACCCGCCCGCAAATTAAGACAACCTGCGGGCGGGTGGTTGAGTCCCCCTTTATCATGAAGATTCTCTGGCTTGGCTGGGAGGATGCTCACACGCCGGCCCGTGTGCGCGCCGCGGCCGAGCAATTTGGCCTTGATGTCACTATCGCCCAGGTTGCTGATCTGCGGTTTGTGGCCGACAGCGCGTCGGGGCGCGCCGGCGTCATGCTGGGCGATCTGGATGTCGCGCGCTGCTTCGACGTTCTGGTGGCGCGCACGTTCCACCCGCATATCTCGGAGGCGCTTACGGTCGTCGCGCTGTTTCATCAGGCCGGCAAACTGGTCATCGATGAAAGCCTGACCGATGAAGGCGTGACGCTGAGCAAGATGCACGACTATCTTGCGCTGGCGCAGGCCGGCGTGGCTGTGCCGCGCACGTGGCAGATGGCCGATCTCGCGGCGGTTGAAACACTGGCCGGCGCGCTGGGGTATCCGTTCGTTCTGAAAGGCGTGCATGGCTCGTATGGGGCGCACGTGTACCGCATCGACAGCGTTGACCAGTTGCGCGCAGTGTGGGCGCGCTATCAACCTGGAGACTTGATGGCGCAGGAGTATTTGCCGGCTGATGGCGACTTTCGCGTGATCTGCATTGGCTATCGCGCGTTGCCGGCCCTGGTGGAGCGTGTGCCAAAGCCGGGCGATTTCCGCACCAACTCGCGCCAGGGGGGGCAGGCGGTTGCGCGCGCCCTTTCCGCGTATCCTGACCTGGCGCCGCTGGCCGAGCGAGCAGCGCGCGCGTTGCGGCGCGAGTTTGCCGCCGTTGACCTGCGCTATCGCGGGGCCGAGCCGGTCGTGCTGGAGGTCAACCGCCGGCCCATCTTTGAAAACTTCGAGCGGGTGACGGGGCTGGATGTCGCCGGCGCGTTTCTCGACTATGTGCGCCGGCGTTACGAACACTTCACAGCCATCGCTCGCCCTGCCGCTTCCGTTCACGCTGCGATCTGAATCATCCATCACCCCCTCACCCCCTCACCCTGTCACCTTGTCACCCTGTCACCCTGTCACCCCGTCACCCCATCACCCTGTCACCCTGCGCCATGAACATTGAATCCATCGAGCTGCGCCACGTTCGCGTATCGCTGGTGTCGCCCTTCGAGACCAGCTTTGGTGTGACTACCGACCGCGAGACGATCATTGCGCGTGTGGTCGCCGACGGTGTCACCGGCTGGGGCGAGTGTGTGGCCGACGCAGCGCCTGGCTATTCCTGCGAGACGGTCACGACAGCCTGGCATATCCTGCGCGATTTTCTGATCCCGGAATTGTTGCGCGCCCCGCTGGACGACCCGCGTGATACGCCGGTCCGCTTCCGGCGCGTGCGCGGCCACAACATGGCCAAAGCCACGCTCGAAGCGGCGTTGTGGGACATTGCCGCGCAGCAGGCCGGCCTGAGTCTGTCACGCTATCTGGGCGGTGTGCGCGAGCGTGTGCCGGTGGGCGTCAGCATCGGCATTCAACCTTCCAGCGACAAACTGGCCGAGACAGCCCGCCGCTACTGCGAGGCCGGCTACCGGCGCATCAAGATCAAAATCAAGCCGGGGCGTGATCTGGCCGACGCCCGCGCGGCGCGTCAGGCGGTCGGCGACACGCCGCTGATGATCGACGCCAACTCGGCCTACACGCTGGCCGACGCGCCGCTGTTCCAGCAAATGGACGCGCTGGGCCTGTTGATGATCGAGCAGCCGCTGGGCTACGACGACATCTACGAGCATCACAAACTGCAACAGCAGTTGAGCACGCCCATCTGCCTGGATGAGAGCATCCATTCAGCCGCCGACGCCCGCTTTGCGCTGGAGATCGGCGCGTGTCGGATCATCAATATCAAGCAGGGGCGGGTGGGCGGCCTGACGAACGCGATTGCCGCGCATTATGTGTGCCGGCAGGCCGGCGCGCCGGTGTGGTGCGGCGGTATGCTGGAGACGGGCATTGGCCGGGCGTTGAATGTGGCGCTGGCTTCGTTGCCCAACTTCACGTTGCCGGGCGACCTGAGCGCCAGCAACCGCTATTACCGGCTCGACCTGATCGATCCGCCCTTCGAGTTGAACCCGGACAGCACGCTCAGCGTTCCGGCCGGGCCGGGGCTGGGTGTCACCGTGATACAAGACCGGCTGGACGCGGCGACCTTGCGGCGCGAAACGTTCAGGCGCTGAGCGCCATGCCTCCGCCAAAAGGCCGGTTGACCTGAGTATCTGTCTCGTGTAGACTGTCGCAAGTCCAGCCACAAGGAGGCGCACATCTATGGAAATGCACAAGGAACTTGTATTGGTTCGCGTTCTGCGCGATCTGCGTGCGCCTGCTGTTTGCCGCTAATCCCTGCTCACGTCATCGAAGCTCTTTGCAGACGCCTGAAACCGCCCGGTTTCGCGCGTCTGTCCTGCCTGCGGCCACGGGCGCCCCTCACGCTCCGTGGCGTTTTCGTTTTTCAGACTTTTACGGAGCGCCGATCGCGCAGCGCGATGGGTGAGTTCACCCTGACGCCCTGTCTGTCGTAACTCTGTTGATCGGGCGCGTCGCGGGGCGGCCTGTTGGTCTGCGCGCGGCGCTACTGGAAAACGAACCATGTCTTCGATGAATGATCTGAGCGAATGGAGCGGCGATCTTGATTTTGACGATGACGCCGTATTGACTGTGAAGCAGCGGCAGCGCCGGCAGGACCGGCGCGTTCCGTCGCGTCTGCACCGGCCGAAGAAAACCGAGAATGAGTTGCGGGCCGACCTGGGCCTGGCGCCCACAACGGTCGAGACAACGGCGACCGGCTTCAATCCCACCTACCAGGGCAAGAAGCACGAGCGCATATGGATCCTGAGCGGGCTGGGCGAGTTCTACGACCACAATCTGATCACGGATGTGCTGCGCCCGGTGAAGGCCGGCAAGGAGGCCACCGTCTACTGCTGCGCAGCCGGCCCGTCACAGGGCGCGCCGTGGCTGGCCGGCAAGGTCTACCGTCCGCGCATGTTTCGCCAGTTGCGCAACGACAAGGTGTACCGCTGTTCGACGCGCTGACACAGAGCGTTGCCATCATGCTGGCGAACAATCTGGTGCATGGCGATCTTTCGGCGTTCAACGTGCTGTACTGGGAAGGCGAGGTCAGGATCATCGACTTTCCGCAGGCGGTGAACGTGCAGAACAATCCGTATGCGCGCCGCATCTTCGAGCGTGACATCGAGCGGCTGTGCGGGTACTTTGCCCGGCAGGGCGTGGACGCGGACGCGCGCCGGCTGGCGAGTGATTTGTGGCGCGCCCATGTCAGCCAGCCGACGCCGGCTGAACGGGTGGTCGAGGATCGGCGGCTGCATCTGGGGCCGGCCGACGGCGTTGCTTGAGGAAACTCACCCACAAGGCGGCGGGGCAAGCCGCCGGCTTGCCCCGCTACCGCCTCGTGATGCGCTCTGGCGGGTCTATCCCGCTACTGCTGCGCGAGGGCTTGAATGATGAGGATCAGGCCGACCACAGTCGCGCCGGTTGCGACGCCGATGGCAATGGCGCCTTCTGTGGTGATGGCCGGCTGAACGTCGCCCTCGACCTTGTCGGCGATCAGGAAGGTGACTGCCGAGTTTGGCTGAACCGTAACCGTGTCTGCGCGGACGAGCAACGCGCCGGTGTTCGGACCCATCAGCACGTGGGTCGCGCTTACGATTGCGAGCGCGCTCTCGGTTGCCTCGATGTTTTCGGCGCTCACCACGCCGAGGGTGGATTGGCCGGCGGTGATCCGGGTGGCTGTCACGGCTTGCGCCGCTGCGTTGGTCATGACCACGGATTCGGCCTCCATGTTCAGAACGGCCGTGCCGGTGAGTATGACCTGCCCGGCGCGCACGCTGCCGATCTCGGTGTTGCTGATTTCGGCGCGCTCGGTTGTCACGTCGACGCGCGGGGGTGGGGGCGCTTTCTGCTCTGGCGCTGCGCCACAGCCGGCGAGGCCGGCGGCTGCAATGGAGACGATCAGCAGGCGTGTCAGATGTTCGCTTTTCATCATTCTTTTCTCCCTGATTATTGGCCTGGATAGGATGCTCTCATTTTCGGGTGCGCACTGCTCATTATAAGTGACGGCGCGAGCGACGATTATTGGCCTGGATAGGATGCTCTCATTTTCGGGCCGGCGTCGCGTTTAGACCAGTGGTATTTTGCCGGGCCAATGTCAGTCTTTGGACTGTTTCAGGCAGGCCGCTACAATTGAGCTGCATCAAGGGGACACCATGAGTCTGAAAATCACGAATGTCAAAGCGATACTGACCGCGCCCGCCGGCATCGGGCTGATCGTTGTCAAGGTCGAGACCTCGGACCCCGGCCTGTATGGGCTGGGCTGCGCGACGTACACCCAGCGGCTCACGCCGGTGAAGGCGGCGGTGGAGGATTACTTGAAGCCGCTGCTGATCGGGCGCGATCCCAGCCGCATCGAGGACATCTGGCATCTGTGCTACCTGAACTCGTACTGGCGCAACAGCGGCGTGCTGAACAACGCCATTTCCGGCGTTGACATGGCGCTATGGGACATCCTGGGCAAGCGCGCCAACCTGCCGGTGTATCAGTTGCTGGGCGGCAGGGCGCGCGAAGCGGCGGCGGTGTATCGCCACGCCGACGGGCGCGACCCCGAAGAGGTGCTGGATAATGTGCTGCGCCTCAGGGAAGAGGGCTACCACTACATCCGTTGCCAGATCGGCGGGTATGGCGGCATTGGCCGCGAGCCGAAGAAGCCGCAGGGCGCGTTGCCCGGCGCCTACTATGATCCAGACGTGTACATGCTCAGCGTGCAAAAGATGTTCGAGCATGTGCGCAGCAGGCTGGGTTTTGAGCTGAATCTGCTGCACGACATTCACGAGCGCCTTCACCCCATCGAGGCGGTGCGTTTTGCCAAATCGCTGGAGCCGTACCGCCTGTTCTTCCTTGAGGACCCGCTCGCGCCGGATCAGATCGAGTGGTTCCGCCAGATTCGCGCTCACGCCGCAGTGCCGATCGCCATGGGCGAGTTGTACAACAATCCGGTGGAGTGGAAGCAACTCATCGCCGAGCAGCTCATCGACTTTATCCGCGTGCACATCAGCCAGATCGGCGGGTTGACGCCGGCGCGCAAACTGGCCGCGCTGTGCGAAGCGTTCAGCGTGCGCACGGCCTGGCACGGACCGGGCGATGTCTCGCCGGTGGGCCACGCCGCCAACCTGCACCTCGACCTCGTGTGCCACAACTTCGGCATCCAGGAGTTCTCCGGCTTCAACGACGCGCTGCGCGAGGTGTTCCCCGGCTGCCCCGAAGTCCGCAACGGCTATCTCTACGCCAACGATCGGCCGGGGTTTGGTATCGATATCGACGAGACGCTGGCGGCGCGCTACCCGTGCGAGCCGGCGGTCATTCAGTGGACGCAGGCGCGCCTGCCCGATGGCACCCTCTATCCCCCCTAGCGATTTTGGATTTTGGATTTTGGATTTGCGATTTCGCAACCGGTTGGCGGTGATTGCTGGTATAGAATGCGCATGCGGATCGTGTTCCGTGAAAGAGGTTGAAAGATGAAGCCACGTTTTGTGATTGGGTTTGGGGTGATCCTGGTTGCTATTGCTGCCATGATGGTGTTCACGATCTCGGCCAACAGCAATCTGGAAGTGAAAGTCAACGATCTGGTCGCCGAACAGGCCAGAGGCGCGGATTTGAGCGAGCGGGTGTTGAAATTGACCGGCATGGTCGTCGGCGAGAGCATTGTCTACGACCCGGCCACTTTCCACTTGCAGTTCGATCTGGTGAACTCGCGCGATGAGCTGGCGAACAACCTGGCCGCTGCTCCGCGCATCACGGTGGTGTATCGGGGCGTCAAGCCGGACACGCTGGTGAACGAAGCGCAGGCGATTGTGACCGGCAAGCTGGCAGCCGACGGCAAATTCCACGCCGGCAACTCCCCCGACGCGCTGATGTTGCAGTGCCCCACCAGGTACGAGAACGCGGAGGCGGCAGCCGGCCAGTAGCGCCGGCGCGCCGCTTCCAGACAGGCATTCCATGATTACCGATGTCGGCTATCTGGCTGTCATCCTTGCGCTGGCAGCCAGCGTGTACGCCGCTGGCGCCTCGTTGTGGGGCGTGACGCGCAACGATGATCGTTTTGTTCAAAGCGGCCGCATTGCAGCGACGCTGACCTTCCCGCTGATTCTGGCCGGCGCACTGGGGCTGTGGTTCGCGCTGGTGAACGGCGATTTCGGCGTCAAGTATGTGGCGCAGGTGTCGAGTCTCGACACGCCCCCCTTCTTCAGGCTGACGGCGCTGTGGGGATCGCAGAACGGGTCCATTCTGTTTTGGAACCTGGTCATGTCGGGCTTCATCTTCTTCGCCATGCTCAAGCCCTGGCGCGAGGACAAGCCGCTGTTGCCGTATGTCACGGCGACGATGATGCTGATCCTGGCCTTCTTCCTGTTCATCAATCTGTTCATCGCCAACCCGTTCGAGCGTTTTCTGTTTCCGCCGTCCGACGGCGCCGGCCTGAATCCGCTGCTCCGGCATCCGGGCATGATCATCCATCCGCCCGTGCTGTACGCCGGCTTCACCGGCTTCATCGTGCCGTTTGCTTTCTGCATCGCCTCGCTGGCGACGCGCCGCGCCGATAACCTGTGGCTGCTGGTCTCGCGCCGGTGGATGCTGGTGGGATGGGCCTTTCTCACCGCCGGCCTCTTCCTCGGCGGCCGCTGGGCGCACGATGTGCTGGGCTGGGGCGGCTACTGGGGCTGGGACCCGGTCGAGAACAAGTCGCTGGTGCCCTGGCTGATCGGCACAGCCTTTTTGCACTCAGCCATGATCCAGGAAAAGCGCGGCATGTTCAAGAACTGGAACGTGTTCCTCATGCTGCTGACCTTTGCCTCGGTGATCTGGGGCACGGCAGTGGTGCGCAGCGGTGTGCTGACCTCGGTGCATGCCTTTGCCCAGTCCGACCTGGGGCCGCTGTTTCTGGCCTTCATTGTGCTCATGCTGGCAGGCTCGGCGGTGCTGTGGATCAGCCGGCTCGACACACTAAAGAGCGACAACGCGCTCGATAGCGGCTTCTCGCGCGAGGGCATCTTCCTGTTGCAAAACGTGCTGTTCGTCAGCACGGCGCTGACGGTGTTCATCGGCACGATTTTCCCTATCATCACCGAGGCGGTGAACGGCACAAAAGTGACCGTCGGGCCGCCTTTCTACAACCAGGTGGCTGTGCCGCAGATGGCGGCGCTGGTGGTGTTGATGGGCGTTGCTCCGCTGATGGCATGGGGCAAAGCCAGCACGCGCGCGCTGGGGCGCATGTCGGTTGTCCCACTCATTCTGACGGCGCTCTCGCTGGTTGCGTTAGTGCTGGCCGGCGTGCAACAACCCATTCCGCTGGCGCTGTTTGCGCTGTCGTTCTACACGCTGTATCAGACCCTGATCGAATATGGCCGGGGCGCGGCGGCGCGCGTGCGCAGCATGGGCGAGTCGTGGCCGCTGGCGCTGGGCCGGCTGATTGCGCGCAATCAGCGCCGCTACGGCGGCTACCTGATTCACATTGGCGTCGTCCTGTTCGCCATCGGCGCGACCGGCAAGGGCTTCTATGGCGTGGATGTGTTGCGCAACATCGCCCTCAACGACACGGTCACTGTCGGCAACTATGCTTTCACCTATCGCGGTGTGCGCGCCATCCCTTGCGAGTTCAACGACTGTCGCACCATGCAGGCTTCGCTACTGGTGACCGACGCGCAAACCGGCGCTATCGTCGGCGCGTTGTTCCCGCACCGCGACAGCTACCCGATTCAACAACACACCGCCACCATCGCCGATGTCACCGGCTCGTGGTTTGAAGAGGTGTATGTCATTCTCGCGGCCTGGGAAGATGGCGGCGCGACGGCCTCGTTCCAGATCTACATCAATCCGTTGATCAATCTGATCTGGCTGGGCGGCGCAGTGATGATTCTGGGTTTCCTGGTCGCCTTTTGGAAAGCGCCGGAACCTGTCAGGGCGCCGCGCGTATCGGCGGCGCTGGCGCGTGGCGCGGCCCCGTCCAGGTAGTGTTTGATATGAAGACAGTGACGCATGGCCGGCAAGACGGATCCCGCCGGCTGATATGGCGAACTCTGTTCGCGCTTACGGCTGTTCTGTTCGGCCTGTTGCTGACAGCGGGGGCGATGTCGCGCGCGGCAGTGGCGCAGGCCCCCGATCCGCTGCTCGACGATCGCGTACATGACCTGGCCAAGCAGATGAACTGCCCGACCTGCGCCGGCCGCAATCTGGCCGATTGCCCCACCGACACCTGCGCGCAATGGAAAGACGAGATTCGCGCGCAAATCGAAGCCGGCAAATCCGAGCGCGACGTGCTGAATTACTTCCAGGATCGCTTTGGCCCAACGGTGATGCAGGAGCCGCCCAGAGAGGGCGCGTTGTTGCTGGTGTGGATCGCGCCGGTGGCGGGCGCGATTGCGCTCGTGTCAGCCGGCGTGTGGGCAGCGCGTCGCGCTTCGGCGCGCAAGCGCCTCTCTCCAATGCCACCGGCGATCGTGAGCGAAGACCCGTATGTGGCCGCGCTTGAGGAACAGGTGCGGCAGTCATGACGGCGCAGACACAACCGGCGGCGCGCAACAGAAAGCTGTTGATCGGGTTGGCGGTCGTCGCCGTCGTCGCTGTTGCAGGGCTGTTTGCAGCCGGCATGGTGTTGTCCGCGCAACCCGGCAAGCGCCCGGCGCCTGGCTCGCCCGCGCCGGATTTCACCATGCCGTTGTATGAAGGCTATCGCGCCGGCTTCCCCGAAACCATTCGCCTGTCTGACCTGCGCGGCAATGTGGTCGTGCTCAATTTCTGGGCCTCGTGGTGCGTGGAATGTGTCAAGGAGACCGACGCCCTTGAAGCGGTCTGGCGCGAGTACAAGGATCGCGGCGTGGTGGTGCTCGGCGTGGATCATCTCGACACCGAGCCGGCGGCGCGCAACTATCTGGAGGGCTTCGGCGTCACTTTTCCCAACGGCATCGACGTTCAGCAGCAGGTGTCGCGCGCGTATCGCATCACCGGCGTGCCGGAGACGTTCTTCATCGACCGGCAGGGCGTTGTGCGCAGGACGGTGATCCAGGCGCTCAGCCGGGCCGAGCTGGCGGCCGAGATCGAGGTGTTGCTGGCGGAGTAGGGCATGACATTTGGCATTGGCACGCTGTTGATCGGGCTGGCGCTGCTGGTAGTTGTCGTTGCGCTGGTCATGATGCCGCTCCTGGGGCCAAAGACGCCGCCGGCGCAGCCGGCCTCCCGGCGTGACGCGCTGGAGGCCGAGCGCGCGGCCATCGTTCGCTCCATACGCGATCTGGACTTTGACTACCGCACGCACAAGGTGAACGAGGCGGACTATCAGGCGTTGCGGCTGGGGCTGGTGCAACGCGGGACAGATATCCTGCGCGAACTGGATGCGCTGGAGGAGGCGGCCCCGGCTTCTGCGCAGGAGGCTGCTCAGGACAGAGACGATGATGCGGCACTAGACGCTGAGATCGAAGCGGCAGTGGCGCGCCTGCGCCAGAGCGCCTTTTCTGTTGCTGCCCCGCGCGCAGGCATGGTGTGTCCGGCCTGCGGCAGTCCTGTTCTCCCCACGGACCGCTTCTGCGCCAAATGCGGTTACGCGCTTCGCCCCCAGACTTGACCGCTTGCATCCCGGCATAGGAATCGCGTTGCATGAAAACTCCGCTCCGATATCTGGCTGCTGGTCTGGCTACCGGCCTGTTGGCATTGGCCGGCTGTTCGACTGCTGCTCCCAGGCGCACTCTCCCTGTCGAAGTGCTGCTGACGCCGGCCGTCGTGCCGACGCGCCCGCCGGAGGAACTGGCCCCGCCTGTGCCGCCAGATGTGGCGCGCGGCGCTGCAGTGTATGCCAACAAGTGCGCCGCCTGTCACGGCGACGCTGGCCTGGCCGATGGCCCGCGCGCCGCTCAGGTGCGCGCGCAGGGCAGCCTCGTGCCGCGCCTCTCCAACCCCGACACACAGCGCGCCGCCGAGCCGCGCGCCTGGTTTGATCTGATCAGCCGGGGGCGCATCGAACGGCTGATGCCGGGCTTCGCCGGCTCCTTGAGCGCGCAGGAACGCTGGGATGTGCTGGCCTATGTGTGGGCGCTGGGCGCGCCGCCGGACGCGCTGCAAACAGGGCAGGCAATCTATGCGCAGCAGTGCGCCGCCTGTCACGGCGCGCAGGGGCGCGGTGATGGGCCGCAGGCTGCCGGGCGCGCCATGCTCAGCTTCGCCGATCCAAACTGGCTGGCCGAAACTTCGCTCAATGAGATGATCCGCGCCATGCAGGCCGGCGATGGCGACGCTGCGCACCCTCACGCCGCGCTTCAGCTTGATGACGCCGAGCGTCTGGCGGCTGCGCACTATATCCGAACGTTTGGATACATCTGGGCCAACCCCGATGACGCGCGCGCGCAAGTCAACGCAGGCGATGGCGTGTTGACATTTGTGGCAACCAACCGCACGCCTGGCGGGCAGACGCCGGCCGGCCTGCCGGTCACCCTGCGCGTATATGGGCCGGACAGCGAAGTGCTCTCGCGCACGGCCACGTTGGATGATGCCGGCGTGGTGGTGTTTCCCGGTTTGCCGGCGCAGCCCGATTACTTCTATCAGCCTGAACTGATTTACCAGGGCGCGAAGTTCTTTGCCGCGCCGGCGCAATTCACCGACACGCGCGCCATTACCGGCGTGTTGCCGGTGTACGAAGTGACCACCGATCCGTCGGTCATCCGCATCAGCGAGTTGCACTTCTTTGTGCAGAGCGTGCGCGACGGCTTCATCACGATGGTGGAGTTCTACCTGTTCGACAACACCAGCGACCGGGCGTATATCTCGCAGGCCGGCGGCTCCCAACAGACGCGCTCGGTGCAGATCAGCCTGCCGCCAGAGGCGATCAATCTGCGCTTCGATGGCCCCGGCCTGGGTGAACGTTTTGTGCGCATTGGCAACCTGATCTATGACATGGACGCGGTCGGGCCGGGGGTGCGCTCGGCCTCGATTACGATGTTTTACGACGTGCCCTATCGCGGCGCGCGCGCGTTCGAGCGCGAGGTGTTTTACGACCTGGGGCGCTGGGATGTGTTGATGCCGGAGATCGACCTGCGCGCGGAAGGCTTGATTGATCGCGGGACGCAGCAACTGTCAAGCGGCGCCATTCGCCTGTTCGAGCCGGCGGAACTGAGCGTGCCTGCTGGTGGCGTGGCGCGCTTCGAGCTGGCCGGCCAACCGCGCGGCGCGCCGGCGCCAGGCGAGGATGGCCGGGCGATCGGCTTTGGGCTGGTCGCGCTGGCAGTCGCGCTGGCGCTGGGCTATCTGTTGATATGGCGGGCCAAACGGGCAAGCGTCGATGAGGCCGCGCTGGCTGCCGAGCGCCAGCGTCTGCTCGAAGCGATTGTCGAGTTGGATCAGCGGCGCGAGGCCGGCCAGATCAGGGAATCTGTCTATCGCAAGCGGCGCGCCGGTCTCAAGCAAACCCTGCGCGAGATCTGGGAGTGAGGTCAATTGACGATTGAGCGATTGACGATTGGGGGGATTGACGATTGGGGGGATTGACGATTGAGAGATTGACGATTAACGATTGAAGGAACTATCGACTATCGATTGACGACTGACTACTGACGACTGACTACTGACTACTGACTACTGGGAACCATGCTCGATGCGACTGAGTTGACCAGGTCCTACGGCGTGCGGCCTGTTCTGCGCGGCGTGTCGCTGAGCGCCGCGCCGGGCGAGGTTGTGGCTGTGCTCGGCGCAAACGGGGCCGGCAAGACCACGCTCCTGCGCGTGCTGTCCACGCTGAGCAGGCCGGATGGGGGCCGGCTGAGTGTGGCCGGCATCGACGCGCTGGAACACCCCAACCAGGCCCGCCGGTTGATCGGCTTTGTCTCACACCATCCGCTGGTGTACCCCGACCTGACCGGTTATGAGAACCTGTTGTTCTACGCGCGCCTGTACGGCGCTGACGCGCCCCGCGCAATGGACGACTATCCTCAATCCGTCAATCGCCAATCGTCAATCGGCAATCGTCAATCGCCAATTGACGCGCTTCTGCGCCGGGTGAATCTGCACACGCGGGCGCATGATCTGGCCCGCTCGTATTCGCGGGGCATGTTGCAACGGTTGACCATCGCGCGCGCCATGATCCACGATCCGGCGCTGATTCTGCTGGATGAGCCGTTCACCGGTCTCGACCAGTCCTCGGCGCGCAACCTGAGCGCGATGCTGGGCGAACTGGCGCAGGCCGGCAAGACGCTGGTGATGACCACGCACGAATTTGGGCGCGGGCTGGACAGCGTGACCCGGGCGGTGCTTCTGCGGGCCGGGCGCATTGCCGCCGAGCTGGATGGCAACATCACGCCGGAGCGCGTGGCAGCCTGGTTTGAGTAAACTGGAACGGCGGAACGCCAGAGGCGACTCTGACCCGCGCGATGCTGTGAAACATCTGAATCATCCTGTAATCGCCGCGCTTGTTCTGGTGGCTGTTGCCTTCGCTGCGCGCACTCTGTCGCTGACGCAACAGTCGCTGTGGCTCGACGAGGTGTACTCGATCTGGTTTGTCAACCGGCCTTTCGATGAGGCGTGGCGGGTGGGCATCTTTCCCGATCAGAACCCGCATGCGCCGCTGTATTACCTTGTCTTGTGGGGCTGGCTGCAGGTCGCAGGGGCAAGCGATTTCACGGTGCGCTATCTGTCCGCGCTGTTCGGTGTGGCGACTGTCGCAATCGTGTGGCGCGCAGCGCGCGCGTGGATGGGCGTCCGCGCCGGGTTGATCGGGGCCCTGTTGCTGGTGTGCTCGCCGTTCGCTATTCACTTTGCGCAGGAAGGGCGCATGTACGCGCTTTACCTGATGCTGGCGGCGCTCTCGTTGCTGTGCATGATGCGGGCGTTGAAAGCGGATGGCCGGCGGGGGCGCGGCCCATGGCGATACTGGCTGGGCATGGCTGCGACATCGGTGGCGCTGGCCTATAGCCACTTCTTTGGCGTGTTCTGGATTGCCGCGTTGTATGGGGTAGCGCTGGCGGCGGCATGGCCGGGGCGCGCCGGCATCTCGCTCCCGGTGTTGGCCCGGCGATATGCGCCAATCGTGGCAACCGGCGCGCTGGCGGCGCTGGCGTGTGTGCCCATCCCGATCAGTTTGATGGGCAGCGGACGCACCTACAGCTTGCAGGACGTGACCGCGCCGGCCATGCCGGTGGACGCCGTGTTGCGCGACTTGATGGCCGAGTACGCCACACGCACGCGCTGGGCTGATTTGCCGGAGGGTTGGGCCGTGGCGCTGACCGTTCCGCTGGCGGCGCTGATGCTGGCCGGCCTGGCGCTGGCGTGGCGCAAAGACTGGCGCGCCGGCCTGACGATGACAGGGTTGCTCACACTGCCGGTGCTCATCTACGCCCCGTTCTGGCAGACCGCCGGCGTGTTTCAGCCGCGCTATGCGATTCCGCTTTTCCTCCCGTGCGTGATTGGGTGGGCTGTGGCGCTGGCCGGCGCAGCGCGGCGGTGGCGCCAGGCCGGGCTGCTACTGGCGGCTGCCGTAGTCGTTTACTTTGGCGTGGCGCATCTGCGCGACCTCACCCGCCCGGAGTTCCAACGCGAAGATTGGCGCTTTGCCGGCGACTACCTGAATCGCATGACGACGGCGAGCGATCGCATCGTCGTCTTTGTGGACTACATCGAGCCGGTGCTGCGCTGGTATTACGACGGGCCGGCCCCCATCGTGCCCTATGCCGCCGGCCTGGATGTCTATCAGCCAGAGCCGTTCTTCGACCAGGTGCAATCGCCGCCCGACGTGCGCACCCTCTGGCTGGTGCTGAGTCACGATCTGGCGGCTGCGCCGGCGCACCGCCTGCTGGACGTCGCTTACGCGCGCTATCCGTGGGCGCGCGCGCAGTACCCCACCAACGGCAGCATTCGCATTCTGGCTTTCACCCCCCGCTGGCGGCTGGATGCGCTGCCGCCCACAGCCGCCCCCATGACGCGGCGCTTTGCCGGCGGATTGGAGCTGGTCGGCTATCATGTGGACATGACGCGCCTGTCGCCGCGCGAGCGGGTCAGCCACCCGCCCAGCAACTGGATTCACGTGATCACGTACTGGCGACGCTGGGGGCCGCTGGACTCCGGCAGCGCGGACAGCATGAGTATTCATCCCCGGATTCGTCTGGTGGATGAGGCGTATGGCGAGTGGGGGGGAGACCTGCCGAGACTGCCGGATGTGTTCGATTTTGATCCCCCGGCCGGCTGGCCTGAAGGCGCAATCATCGAGGCGCACGCCGATGTTAATTTGAACCCGATCACGCCGGCCGGCATGTATCGACTGACCCTTGCGCTGACACGCGATGGCCAACGCCTGCCGTTGCAGGATGGCAGCGCGGATTTTGTCCTGCTCTCGCTGGTGGAGATCACGCCGTGAAGAAGGATGGATGAAGGAAGAGGGAAGCAGGAAGGCTTTGCGGCGCGCGGCACTCAGCACTGAGCACTCAGCACTGAGCACTGACTGACTATCGAATGCTGTACTTCAGACAAGTGCTGGCTATCCTCCGCAAGGATGCGCGGATCGAGTTTCGCACGCGCGAGGCTACGACGGCGATGATCGTATTTGCGGTGATGGCAATTGTGATGTTCAACTTTGCTCTGCGGCTGCGGGTGGATTCGCTGCGTCCCCTGACGCCGGGAATCCTGTGGGTCATCCTGGTGTTCGCCGGCACACTGGGCCTGGGGCGCTCGATGGCCTCGGAGCAGACCAATCAGTGTATGGACGGCCTGCTGCTTGCCCCATGCGACCGCAGCGCGATCTTCGTGGGCAAGGCTATGGCGAATGCGTTGTTCACACTGGCCATTGCGCTG
>CALBEF010000083.1 GCA_937927775.1 uncultured Anaerolineae bacterium
CTATGCGGCAGGCGAAGACGACGCTGATCGCTCGCGGCTGATCGCGGCAATCACACAGCGTATTTCGCCGTAGTCGATCGAGTCGGGCAACAGATACTTGATCGGCGCAAGTTTGTCGATTGCGCCGACCTGCTCCACAGCCCGCCGCACTTGCATTTCGACCTGCTCGCTCACAAGCCGGCGCAGCGAGAGTTGATCGCGCGCAATCAGTTGCGCGGCGTGATGGTAGATCGTGGTGATCGACAGCCCGCGTTTGGCAGCCACTTCTCGCGCCGACAAGCCCTGCGCAAACAAGATGCCGGTCGCCTCGAGCGTCGATGCCGGCCCGGCGTCGCCATCGGCAACCGCGTTCGTTTCAGACGCCTGCCCAGCGGCAGTCAGTGACACGTGCGACTCGCCACGCGCCTCGCGGATGTGGTAGTCACAGCACGGCTTAGCGCGCGGTTCGCTCAGGTCGCCGAAATGGCGCAACAGCATTTCCTGCCGGCATTGCGTCGTGCATTCGGCGTAGGCGATCATCTTCGCAAGTTGGGCGCGCTTGTGCGCCCGGCGCTGCTGCACATCTGCCGCCGTCGCCTGGAGCGCCCCTTCCGTCAACTCATGAACGCGGAAAGGAACGCCATAGCCTTCATCGTCCAGGCGCTCCAGACTGCCGGCCTGCTCGAGCTGCAACAACCCTACGCGCAGCTTGACTTCAAACAGCCGGGTGATGCGCGCCAGTTCCTCGAGCGACACGCGCGCCACGCCATTGCGCGCGCGCGCGGCAATCACCCGGTGCAGAGCCGCCAGTTCATTCCGCGAGGGAGCGTCGTTCTCGATAAACCATTCCTGCAGCCTGCGATCCTGTGGCGCGTACAACAGCACGCACTGCGCCAGCTTGCCATCCCGGCCGGCCCGCCCGGCTTCCTGATAGTACGCCTCCAGCGAGCCGGGAATGTGGAAATGCGCCACAAATCGCACATCGGGCCGGTCAACGCCCATGCCAAAAGCGTTTGTGGCGATCATCACGGCGTTCGGGGCGTTGAGATAGGCGTCCTGGGCAGCCGTTCGTTGCCGGCGCTCCATGCCGCCATGATAGACAAAGGCGGGAATCCGGTACTCGGCTTCCAGCGTCAGCGCCAGTTCGTCAGCCTCGCGGCGCGTGCCCACGTAGATGATGCCGGCGCCCTTCACCACGCCCAGCAGTTTGCGCAACGCCTGCAACTTCGCGCGCAGGTCGGGCGTGTGCTTCACATGAAAGACAAGGTTCGGACGAGCAAAGCCGGTCACAATCCGCTCGACAGACGACAGACCCAGTTGACGGATGATGTCATCCTGCACTTCCGGCGTGGCCGTGGCGGTGAGCGCCACCGTCACCGGCTCATCGAGCAGCTTGCGCACTGCGCCCAGATGAAGATAGTCCGGTCGAAAGTCATGCCCCCACTGCGAGATGCAATGCGCCTCGTCAACCGCCAGCAGCGAGACGTTGACTTTCCTGAGCGCCGCCAGGAACGCCGGGTTGCGCAACCGTTCGGGCGCGACGTACACCAGGCGCCAATCGCCGTTCACCATGCGCTGAATGCGCCGGGCCTGCTCGTCCGATGACAGCGAGCTGTTGATGTAAGTCGCAGCAATGCCACGCTCGCCCAGGCGATCCACCTGATCTTTCATCAGCGCGATCAGCGGCGAGACCACCAGCGCAGTGCCGGGCAGCGACAGCGCCGCGAACTGGTAAACAAGCGACTTGCCGCTGCCGGTGGGCATCACGACCAGCGTATCGCGCCGATTGAGAATATGGCTGATGGCCGCGCGCTGGCCGGGGCGAAAGGCCGGCACGCCAAAATGGCGCGCCAGCAGCGCCATCGAGATCAGGGGGTCTTGCCCTTCTGTCATGAGTCACGACGAACCGCTCAGGACAAAACGGCATCGAGCGCCCGGCTGGTTTCTGCAACAGCCTGCTCGACCGGCATCGCCCTGACGGCCGCGCTAAATGGTTCCACGGTGATGGGGCCGTCGTAACCAATGCGGCGCAGCGCGCCCAGGAAGCCGGCGATGTCGATCACGCCCGTCGCGCCGACCATGTCGCGCTCGTTGTCGATCTGCTCATCCGGCGAGCGGCCGGGGCGGGCGTCGTTGACATGCACATACACCACTTCCTGCGGCGCAAGCGCCTCGATATCGCCAATCACGCCGTGCGAGGTATACCAGTGAAAGCAATCCAGCAGAAAGCCGATGTTGCCGGCGCCGATGGCCGCGCCCAGCGCGCGCATGCCATCCATCGTGTGGATGAAGTCGTGCTTGCGGCTGGCGCGCAGGGTGCGCGGGCCGACAAACTCCAGACCCAGCCAGATGCCGTAGGCTTTCAGAATCTCGGCCACCGGTCGCAGCCGGCGCGCGACCAGGGCAAAGTGATCGTGAAACGGCAACTCGTTGGAGCACGGCATAACCCAGGTCGCGCAACGGGTCACGCCGAGCGCGGCGGCCAGCCTGGTCTCCTCGATGAAGCGCGGCAGGCTCTCCACGTATTTCTGCTCGCTGTCCCGGTCGCGCCACGCGACGCTCAGGCTAAAACTGGACGCCTTCAGGCCGGTCGCGGCAAACCAATCCTGCGCTGCCTGCAGCGACTGCGCGCGGGCGATGTCGAGCAGGAAACCGGTGTCGAGATCGACCCCGGCGAAGTTGTATTGCCGGGCCAGGTCGCAAGTCTTGTCAAACGGGAGCGCATGACCCAGTGCGCCGACGTTGAGGTTTTTGTACATGCTGGCTATTGTAGTCCGCGCGGGGCGCCGGGGAAACAGCGTGAACAGGGACTGCGAATCAACAATCGTCAATCGCTAATCGTCAATCGCTAATCGTCAATCGTCAATTCTCAAGTGTTCTTCTAAACATGGCAGCGTAGAGGAGTACAATTCCACAGCACTTTGGGTTTTGATCTTGTGACGCGGTATGGAGTACAAAGACTATTACAAGACGCTTGGCGTCGAGCGGAACGCCGATGAGGACGCCATCAAGAAGGCGTACCGTAAACTGGCGCGCCAGTTCCACCCCGACGTCAACAAGGGCGACAAAAAGGCAGAGGAGCGCTTCAAGGAGATCAACGAGGCATACGAAGTCCTGGGCGACCAGGAGAAGCGCAAGATGTACGACCGGCTGGGCAGCGATTTCCGGCGCTACCAGCAGGCCGGCGGCGACCCGCGCGCGTATGACTGGGCGCAATGGTTCAACCAGAGCGGCCAGGGTCGAGCGGGCGGGAACGTGCGGATCGAAGACCTCGACCTGGGCGATCTCTTCGCCCAGTTCTTTGGCGGGGGATTCAGCCAGGAAGGAGCCGGCGACTTCCGGCGCGCGCGTTCTGCGCGCAGCCGGCCGCGCGACCTGGAACAGCCCGTCACCATCACGCTGGCCGAGGCATACCACGGCACGACGCGCATCCTGAGCAAGGACGGCGAGGAAATCGAGGTGAAGATTCCCGCCGGCGTGAAGACCGGCTCGAAGGTGCGCGTGCGCGGCCAGGGCGCGCGCAACAGCAAAGGCGAGGCCGGCGACTTGTACCTCGTCATCGAGATTGCGCCCGACGCGACCTATGAGCGCCGGGACGATGACCTGCACCGCGAGATCAAGGTGGACGCCTTCACCGCCATGCTCGGCGGCGAAGTGAAAGTGCCCACTCTGGGCGGCGATGTGGTGGTCAGGATACCCGCCGGCACGTCATCGGGCAGCCGCATCCGTCTGCGCGGCAAGGGCATGCCCCGCCTCTCGCCCAAAGGGGAACACGGCGACCTGTACCTGCGCGTGATGATCACAGCGCCAACTGACCTGACCGAGGATGAGCGCCAGGCGCTGCAGAAAATGGCGCGCCGGCGCGGGATTGGCTAGCGCGAGTTGACGGGAAAACACAAAAGGCCGGCCCGGTCTGCCCGAGCCGGCCTTTCTTGTTTCAAGGCTGCGCGCGGGCCATTTGTCGCAGGACAGTCGGCAGAATCCCGCCGTTCAGGTAGTAGTTCACTTCCACCGGCGTGTCGAGCCGGGCCACTGCCTCGAATGTGAACGCTGTGCCATCGGGACGCCGGACGCGCACGGTCAGCCGCTGGCGCGGCTGAATATCGGAATTCACATCGATGGTGAAGGTCTCGGCGCCGGTCAGGCCCAGCGTCTCGGCATTTTGCCCGTCCACGAACTGCAACGGCAACACGCCCATGCCCACCAGATTGTTGCGATGGATGCGCTCGTAGCTCTCGGCGATCACAGCGCGCACACCCAGCAGGGCGCTGCCTTTGGCCGCCCAGTCGCGTGACGAGCCGGTGCCGTACTCTTTGCCGGCAATCACGATCAGCGGAACGCCATCGGCCTTGTAGCGCATTGCTGCATCGTAGATCGGCATGATCGGCGCGTCGTTCAGGCTGGGAAGGCTGGGAACGTTCGCAACGTCCGAACCTGACGAACCGAAATACCGGGTGACGCCGCCCTCCACCCCCGCCACCAGCAGATTCTTCAGGCGGATGTTGGCAAACGTGCCGCGCGTCATGATGCGATCGTTGCCGCGCCGCGTGCCGTACTGGTTGAACTCCTCTTTCGGCACGCCCCGCTCGATCAGGTAACGCCCCGCCGGGCTGTCCAGCGCAATGTCGCCCGCCGGCGAGATGTGATCGGTAGTGATTGAGTCTCCGAACAGGCCCAGCACACGCGCGTTCACAATCGGCCGGATCGGTTCAGGCTCGATGGTAAATCCCTCAAAGTAGGGCGGCTCCTGGATGTAAGTTGAGTTCGCGTCCCAGGCGTACAGGTCGCCTGTCACGCCGGTGATGGCCTGCCACTGTTCGCTGCCCTGAGTGACCTGAGCGTACTCCCGCTGATACATCTCCGGCTTCACCGCGCGCGCAATGGCGTCCTGAATTTCCTGCTGTGTCGGCCAGATGTCGCGCAGGTAGACCGGCGCGCCGTCGCTGCCTGTGCCCAGCGGCTCTTGCGTCAGGTCGATATCGGTCGTGCCGGCCAGCGCATACGCCACCACCAGCGGGGGCGAGGCCAGATAGTTCGCCTTGACAAACGGATTGATGCGCCCCTCGAAGTTGCGGTTGCCGCTGAGCACCGCCGCCACGACCAGATTGTGACGCTGCACGGCGTCGGCCACAACCTGGGGCAGCGGGCCGCTGTTGCCGATGCAGGTCGTGCAGCCATAGCCCACCACATGAAAGCCCAGTTGTTCGAGATCGTTCAGCACATCGGCCGCGCGCAGGTACTCGGTCACCACGCGCGAGCCGGGCGCAAGGCTGGTCTTGACGTAGCCCGGCACTTTCAGGCCCCTGGCAACGGCCTTCTTCGCCAGCAGGCCGGCCCCCAGCATCACGCTGGGGTTCGAGGTGTTCGTGCATGAGGTGATCGCGGCAATCACCACCGCGCCATGCTTGAGCGTGTATTCATCAGCATGACCATTCCTGCGCGGGCCGGGGGACTGGATCACAGCCGCCTGCGTCAGCTCGTTCTCGCGCAAGCCAAAGCCGCGCTCTTTGACCGGCGCGACAAGGGCTTTCTCGAAAGACTGTTTCATCTGGCTGAGGGGCACACGATCCTGCGGGCGCTTCGGGCCGGCCAGACTTGGCTCAACGGTGCTGAGGTCCAGCTCCAATGTGTCGGTGAAGATCGGGTCCGGCGTCGCGTCGGCGCGGAACAGGCCCTGCTCCTTTGCATACCGTTCGACCAGATCGACCAGCTCGGCGCTGCGACCGGACTGGCGCAGGTAGCGCAGCGTTTCATCGTCGATGGGGAAATAGCCCATCGTCGCGCCGTATTCCGGGGCCATGTTGGCGATGGTGGCGCGATCGGGCAGCGACATGCTGCTCAGGCCGGCGCCGTAGAACTCCACGAACTTCTCGACGACGCCTTTCCTGCGCAGCATCTGCACAACCGTGAGGGTCAGGTCAGTGGCAGTCACGCCCTCGCGCAGTGCGCCATACAGCTTGAAGCCGATCACCTCCGGCATGACGATGTACAGCGGCTGGCCCAGCATCACCGCTTCGGCCTCGATGCCGCCCACGCCCCACCCCACGACGCCCAACCCGTTAATCATGGTGGTGTGCGAGTCGGTGCCCACCACGGTGTCGGGATAGGCCACACCATCTTTCGTCATGACGACCGTCGCCAGGTATTCGAGATTGACCTGGTGCACGATGCCGGAGCCGGGCGGGACGACGCGGAAATTGCGAAACGCATTCTGGCCCCAGCGCGAGAACTGGTACCGCTCCAGGTTGCGCTCGAACTCTTTGCCGATATTCAGGCGCAGCGCATCGGGCGTGCCGAAGTAGTCCACCTGCACGGAGTGGTCGATCACCATGTCCACCGGCACGATCGGGTTAATGCGCTTCGGGTCGCCTTTCATGCGCGCAAACGCCGAGCGCATGGCGGCCAGATCAACCAGGCACGGCACGCCGCTGTAGTCTTGCAGCACAACGCGCGCCGGCTTGAAGGGGTGCTCCAGCGGCTGGACATTTTTTGCGTCCCAGCGGGCGACATTCAGCACGTCATCCTGTGTGATCTCGAATCCATCACACTGGCGCAGGGCGGCTTCGAGCATCACCTTCATCGAGAAAGGCAACCGGTCGATCGGCGCGCCGGTCTCTCGCGCGAGCGCCGCCAGAGAGTAGCACGTGATTTTGCCGTCGCCGGTGTCGAGCGCGCTACGGACGACCGAGAAAGGGTTTGAGTTGGTGGATTGCATGAGGCAATTCTAAAGCAGTGGCGCGTCAGCCGGCCAGCGGCCAATCCACCACGGCATGGCGCTGCACGACGAGCAGGGGCCGGCCATCGGCGGGTTGCAGCCCAATCGCAGCCAGATCCCACCACACCACGCTGCCGGCAAGCACTTCGCCGGAGCGCAGCCGCAATTCCGCCGGGCGATTCTCGCTGCTGACGGCCAGCAGGTAATCAGACAGGCTGCGGCGCGAGCGGGCGCGGTGCCACATCAGTTCCTCGACCGGCGCGCCGTAGCAGTCGGCCAGCTTGCGCACAATGCTCTCATCGCTCGTGTCTCGATAGCGCACTTCCAGATCGCGCGCCTTGCGCCGATCCGCTTCATTCAGCTTATCGGCCAGCGCGTCAAACGCCGGCCCGCCGCGCATGGCGCGCAGAAAACGCAGATGGTCTCCCAGGCTCATGCTGTCGCCTCTGCTGCGCGCGTGTAATACGCAATCGCCAGCTTCTGCAGGGTAATGTCGCGCCCATCGTCCAAACACAGGGTGAGGGCATAGGGGCTGAAACCAACCAGCCGGCCGCTGAATGTTTCAGTGTTGAACAACTTGACGGTCAGTCGCGCGCCGGCCTGCTGAGCGTCGGTGAGGTATTTCAACTCGAAAGCATCCACGGCTTCGGGCAATGCCGCGCGTTTGGACTGGCCCGGCATCTTGTTGCTGGACGACTGGCTGCTCAGGCGCTCGTACTGCTCGCGCAACCAGGCGCGCGCTTCGCGCGCAGTGAGCTGTTGGATCGGCTTGCCCACATCTGCTGTCAGTTCCTCCGGCAACATGCCCATGCGCCTGGCGACCGCTTCGATGGCCTGAAGCTGAGACCGGGTCGCCGGCGCAGGCTCTTTTGGCGCCGGTGGCGCGGAAGGCGCAGCCGGTTTAGGGTGCGCCGGTGGGCGCGGCGCAGGACGGTTTGCCGGCCGCCCGCGTGGGGGCGAATTGTCCCTGCCCCGTTCCGATGAACTCGGCGATGCCGGCGGCGGATCCGAACGGACTTTCAGAACACTTGCGTCAACATAGAGCGCGCGCGCCAGTTTCAAGTGATCCTGCGGGCGCAACACTCGTCCCGCTTCATACTGTCGCAGCACAGGAACAGGGATGCCGGTGCGCACGCCAAGCTGCTCCAGCGTCAACCCTTTCATCCTGCGCAATTTCCACAGGTTTTCAGACATGGCGACAGTATGCCACAACCAGGGCGCTTTCCGCAGCCAATCCGGTTATAGTTGGCAGGCCAGTCAATTGACGCGCGCCAAATCCAACGAGGAGACAGCATCATGCGCCTGCAGGATCGGGTTGCCATTGTCACGGGAGCGAGCAAAGAGATCGGGGCAGCGATGGCGCTGGCCCTGGCGCAGGAAGGCGCCGCAGTCGTGGCGCACTATGCGACAGATGCGGCGCCGGCCCAGGCTATCGCAGATCGCATCGTGGCCGATGGCGGGCGCGCCATCGCCTTTGGCGGCGACTGTAGTCGCGTGGCCGACAACATCGCGTTGGCGCAGGCCGCCGTCGACGCCTTTGGCCGGCTGGATATTTTCGTCGCCAACGCCGGCATCACCCGCTTTGGGGCATTCCTCTCTTACACCGAGGCAGACTACGATAGTGTGTTTGACTTGAACCTGAAGGGCAGTTTCTTCGGCGCGCAGGCTGCCGCCCGGCATATGATCGAGCAGCGACGCCAGCGCCCGGACGACACGTTTGGCGGGCGCATCGTGTTCAGTTCTTCCGTCGCCGGGTGCGTGGCCGTTCCGGGGCTGGCCGCCTATGGCGCCAGCAAGGCCGGCCTCAACCACCTGGCCAGGACGCTGGCCGTCGAGCTGGGGCCTTACGGCATCACCGTCAATGCGCTCGGCATCGGCGCAACCACCAATGCGCGCAACCTGCGCGACGATCCTCGCTATGAGGAGCATTGGGCCAGTGTGCTGCCCATCGGGCGAGCCATGCGCCCCGAAGACGCGGCAGCAGCGTTGCTGTACCTCGTCTCGCCGGCCGCATCGGGCGTCACCGGCGCCACACTGATGGTCGAAGGCGGCCAGTCGCTGCAAACGGTGTTGCCGGCAGCCGAGTTGGCGCGGGGCAGGTAAACGCAGGCATGGTTCTGGTGCTCGACCTGGGCAGTTCATCGACCCGCGCCCTGCTCTACGATGAACACGCGCAACTGCAAGGCAAGGCCATTGCCCGCCAACCCTTCGAGTTTCGCGCCGGCGCAGATGGCCGCAGTGAAGACGATCCACACGCCGCGCTGACGCGCGTCGAAGCCGTCATCGACGAGGCGCTCTCCGGCGCGCAGACAGCAAAGCCGCCGATCACTGCCATTGGCATCTCGGCCTATGCGTGCAGCCTGCTGTGCCTGGACGAGCGCGGCGCCCCGCTGACGCCTGTATTCACCTACGCCGACACGCGCGCCGCCGAGGATGCGCGCGCGTTGCGGCGCGAACTGGATGAAATGGCAACGCTTCAGCGCACCGGCTGCCGCATCCGGGCCAACTACTGGCCGGCGCGCCTGGCCTGGCTCAAACGCGCTCAGCCCGACGTGTTCAGCCGCGCGCGCTGGTTCGTGTCGCTGACCGACTACCTGAGCCTCAAGCTATTCGGGCAATTGCGCGCCGGCATTTCAACCTCCTCGTGGACCGGCATGATCGACCGGCAGACCGGCGACTGGGACGATGTGTGGATCGCGCGCCTGGGCATCACGCGCGATCAATTGCCGCCGGTTGCGCAGGATGGCCAGGCGCTGCGCGGACTGGCCGGCCGGTATGCCAGCCGCTGGCCGGCCCTGCGCGAGGCGGCCTGTTACCCCCCGTTGGGTGATGGCGCGGCAGCCAATATCGGCAGCGGCTGCGTGGACGACTCACGCATTGCCATTACCATCGGCAGCACGGCCGCCCTGCGGGTGGTGGTCAGTAGTCAGAAGTCAGTAGCCAGTAGTCAGACCACAGAACACGAAATACGGAATACGCAACACGCAATACGCAACACGCAATACGCAACACGCAATACGCAAGATGCAACACGCCTGCCGCGCGTCCCGCCGGCGCTATGGTTGTACCGTGTGGACCATGCGCGCAATCTGATCGGTGGCGCGACGACTGAGGGGGGCAATGTATTCGCCTGGCTCAAGGCCACGCTGAACCTGCCGGACAGCAACGCGCTGGAAGCCGAGTTGAGCGCCATGCGCCCGGATGGTCACGGGCTGACCGTGTTGCCCATGTTTGGCGGCGAGCGCAGCCCCGGCTTCGCAGATGACGCGCGCGCCACGCTGCACGGGCTGAGTTTCGACACCACACCGGCTGCTATCGCGCGGGCGTGCATGGAGAGCATTGCTTTCCGGCTCGCGCTGATCCACGACGCGATCAGCGAGATGCGCCAGATCGCCGGCCACAGCGCGCTCATCGCCAGCGGCGGCGCGCTGCTCGGCTCGGCAACATGGCGGCAGATCATCGCAGATGTCGCAGGCGTCCCCGTGCAAGTGTGCGACGAGCCGGAAGCCACCAGCCGGGGAGCGGCGCTGTTGGCGTTGCATCAGTCTGGAATATTGCCCAACCTGGCAGACTTGCCGGCGCGGCTGGGCCGGACGCATGAGCCGGACGCAAGCCGCCACGCCCTCTACCGGGCAGCCATGCAACGGCAGGCCGAGTTGTATCAGATGCTGGTCGGCCAGTCTTCAGCATAGCCGGCGCCAACAACGCGGCAAGTCGCCGGCCCGCTCTGGATACAATCATCTGCAACGATGCGATGGCCCACGCCACCGCACAACATGAAACAGGATACCGGCAATGCGAACAGTGATCTTGATCGTCGTGGCGCTCGGTCTGATCCTGGTTGCCATCGGACTGATTGCAATCCTTCGCGCGCGCATCGCGCAAGCGATGGAGCAGCGGCGCGTCGAGCGAGGCGACCCGGAGATCATCGAAGGCCGGGCGCGCGTGGTGGACAAGGACGAGCGCCAGTCATCGTCGGGCCGGCCACAAGGCGATAGCAACCAGGCCGGCGGTCGGCGTGACAGCGGATAGCTTGCAGCCATCCTCTCCGCGCCATGTCAACGCTTCAGGTTATTGCCATCTGGGCCTTGTTTGTTGTGGCCCTCCCCTCCGCCCTCGGCGCGCTGGTCGCGCTGCCCTTCTGGCTGAAAGGGCGCATCATCGTCGGCAACATAGCCGGTTCGTTCGCCATCATCCTGGTGATCGTCATTCTGATCTGGCGACAGATCGGGGCCTACTTTGCCGGTCAGGCAGCGTGCCCCGGCCCCGAGTGTGTCTCACCGGAGAGCACAGTGGTCACGCTGCTGGTGATGGCCGGCCTGAGCTGGCTCGACACGCTTTTCCTGCTCATGCTCAGCGGTGTGGTGGAAGACCGGCGCAGGCAGAAGCATTTCGACCGCAGCCGGCTATAGAGCGTGTATAACAGCCGAAGCAGATTCGCCAGACGCGCTACGCCATGCCGTTGCCTGTTGCGAGAGGCCGGTTTTCTCTTCACTCCACGCCCACAGGCGCGCGGCAGCCTGATCGTCCTGCGCCGCGGCCGAAGGAGACACAGCGCGCCGGTTGCTGAAATACTGGCCGCTGACGCCGGCCACCTCCGGCGAGGTCGCCAGGTACAGCGAAGTCTGCGCGCCCTGTTCAGGCGTGAGCGCGGCGACTTTTTGCAGCGCCTTCATCCCCAGACTGACCAGGCCGCCGTTGTTGTGCCCGAAACGAGTGGCAACAAAGCCGGGATGCAGCGCGTTTGTCGTCATGCCCGCGCCTTCAATCCTGCGGGCCAGCTCGCGGGTGAATAGAATGTTCGCCAGCTTGGACTGGCCGTACATGCGCCAGCCGTTGTAGCGGCGCTGACCTTCGATGTCGTCAAAGTCAATGGTCGCCATCCGGTGCGCGTCAGAGGACACATTAACAATCCGCGCCCGATCGCCGGCTCTCAGCGCATCTGCCAGCAGGTGCGTCAGCAGAAAATAGTTCAAGTGGTTGAGCGCCATGGTCATCTCGATGCCATCGACGCTGACCTCGCGCGTGTTGAAGTAAGCGCCGGCGTTGTTGACCAGCACATCCAGCCGCTCGTATTTGCGCCGGAATTCGTCGGCGAGGCGGTGAATCTGCGCCTGCTCCGACAGATCGGCCACCAGAAATTCGACATTGGCGCTGCCGGTCGCCTCACGAATTCTGCGCGCCGAGTCGGCGCAGCGGTCGGCATTCCGCCCCACGCCGACGACGACAGCGCCTGCGCGCGCCAGCTCGCGCGCGGTCACTTCGCCGATGCCGGCGGTGGCGCCGGTCACCAGGCAGATTCTGCCCTGCAGGGTCTGTTGGGTTTGTTCTGTCATGGTCGTGTAAATGTTGACGTGTTGCGTATTGCGTGTTAGTTCGGATGTTGTGGATGCACAATCTCATGGACGGCTGAGAACAGCATGAGGCGGGAATACAGCCGGGCTGATAGACACATTCGCTCTTACCTGCATCTCACTCAGGCGCGGCAATTCGTTCAGAAACCTGTGTCAGACTTCAGTCATTCGAGCGATGAACGATCAAACGAGCGATAAAAGGGACGGAAACGCCATGACCCAATCCGATGCGCCAACCATCCAGAATAGCAGCGCGCCCCGCGTGGGGCAGGCCGCGCCCGATTTCTCCCTGCCCGACCAGACCGGCCGGCCCGTGCGCCTGAGCGACTATCGCGGCGTGAAAAACGTCGTGCTCTACTTCTACCCCAAAGACTACACCCCGGGCTGCACCGCCGAGGCTTGCGCGTTCCGCGACAGCTACGAAGTGTTCAAAACCGCCGGCGCCGAGGTGATCGGCGTGAGCATGGACACCGCCGAGTCGCACCAGCGTTTCGCCGCCGACCACCGGCTGCCATTCGTGCTGCTGGCCGACACCGAGGGCGCGGTGAGCAAGCTGTATCAGGTCAACGGGCTGTTCGGCCTGTGGCGCAAGCGCATCACCTTTGTGATCGACAAAGCCGGCGTCATTCGCCACAGCTTCGAATCGCAATTGAACGCGACCAGACACATCGACGAAGCGCTGAAAGTGCTTCAATCACTTCAGTAGCGCGTTCGCCGGCCGGCGGCGCGATGACCGCGCGAGCATCGAATGACAAGCCTCCGGGATACCTTGCCGGAGGCTTTTTGGTGTTGCGCGCTTTCCGACTTCACGCTTCAATTGACTCAATCCGACACAGGAGCGACACCAATGGATAAACAGACCCGCATCGCCCAGGCATTCGACCTCATCCAGCCGGATCGTCCGCCCATCCTGGGCGGGTGGCTGGCGGCGCCGGAGCACATCCGGGCATTGACCGGATGCAGCCCGGAAGAATACTGGGATGACCCCTGGTCATGGGGCGTGAGAGCGGAACACGCGCTTGGCTCGGACGGCGTTGTTACCATCTTCACGCCCGTCTCGCGCGGGGCGTATCGCTGTGTGGATGGCCGCGTGTTGGAGGAACGCGCCGCCTATACCGAAGAGCGCATGTTGGCCGAGATCGAAGCGATGCCGGAACCGGAGCAGGTCAAAGCGGACTTCGACGAGGAGGCAGAATACGCTGCTTTCGTGGCCGAGTTCAAGCGCGCGCAAGCGCAACTGGGCGATATCGTCTGGGCGCCGGCCGACTGGGATCTCAATCCGCACGCGCTGGAATACTCGCGCTATGGCTACGAGAACGCGCTGACACTGACAGCCACTTACCGCGACCACTGGTTGAAGCTGATGCGCGTGAAGGCCGAGATTGGACGGCAACACGCCATCCTGCGGGCGCGCGCCATCCGCGCCGGCATCCACCCGCGCGCCATCCTGGGCGGCGAAGACATCTGCGCCCAGCGCGGCCCGATGATTTCGCCCCATCTGCTGCGCAAGCATTACTTCCCCCTGCTGGAGTACATCCTGGAGCCGCTGGTCGAAGTCGGCGCGCGACAGGTCTGGCATTGTGACGGCGACTGGCGGCCCATCCTGAACGATGTGCTCGCCTGCGGCGTCGGCGGCCTGCAAGGGTTCCAGCGCGAATGCGGCATGGAACTGGAGTGGATTGTCGATCTGAAGACGCGCTGGGGAGACCCGCTGGTGATCTTCGGGCCGATGTCCGTGACACGCACGCTGCCCTACGGCACGCCCGATGATGTGCGGGCTGAAGCGGAACACGCCATCGACACCTGCCGGGGCAAAGCCTCGCTGTGCTTCTTCACCAGCAACACGATCACGCCGGATATTCCGCTGGACAACGTCAAGGCGCTGTGGGAAACGGCCCTCAACAGCCGGTGGTAGCAAGACACAAACCCCGGCGCTGGGCGACAACTGCTTCGCCCTGCTGCCCGGCAAAGCTCACACCGTCATCTGGAAACGAACAGGAGCAAGCCGGGCGGCCTGCTCCTGTTGCTTTCAATCACCCGCGCTCATCGGGCCTTGAGGGCGCTCATAACCGCCTCCGGCCCAATCATCCTGACCAGCGCGCGCAGAGCATCCGGGTCGCCTTGTTCCTGCGGAGGCCACAACCAGGCCGGATCGAGCCAAAATCCGGGCAGGACAGTAGAACGGTAAACCCCTGCTTCATCGAGCGCAACAGGGCGGTAAAGCCTATCTGGCCCCAACACAAAGAAACTGACTCGCCGACGATCCGGGCGCGGATCGATGATCCAATACTCGCGCACACCTCCGTTCTGGTACTCCACAAACTTGTGATCGTAGTCGCGCGCAACACTTTCTTCTGACACAACTTCGACCACCAGATCGGCCGGGCCATCCAGCAGGTCTGGCGTCAGTCGCTGGTAATTCGCCATGCGCACGAACATCAGATCCGGCTCCCGGATATTGCCGTCCGGGGCGACGCGCATGGCATACGGCGCACTGCGCAAGATGCCGAGGCCAAACAACTCAACAAAGATGCCAATTAGCCGGTTGAGAAAATCGACGACGCGTTGATGCTCGTTCCTGACCGACATAGTGATGACTTCTCCGTTGATCCATTCGGCAATGCCGGCATGACCCCAGCGCAGGAATTCTTCCCGGGTCATTCTCAGTTGCCCTCGGTCACCGGCTGTAGCGGTATCCGTCGATGCCAGAATGTCACGCGCGCTCATCACATTGCGCCTCTTGCAGCGATTATACGAATCTCTCCACGCGAGCGTCACGCGCTACAGCTTAAACGTTACCGCCTCGCCGGCCTGCAGGGTGAGAGGCGGATCGAACGTCATCGTCACACCGCCTTTGTCACGGCGGGCAGTCGCGCCGGACGGCAGTTTGGCCTTCTTACCGAGCTTGAGACCACCCAGGGTCAGTTCGCGCAAGGTGAGCGCGCCGTAGGCCACGCGCAAGGTCGCCGTGGTAGCGGACGCAGACACGCGCTGGTGATACCTGCCCCACCCTGAACCTGTCGTCCAGGCGCACTGGAAGTTGGCGGCGCTCACACGCGGGGCAAAGGACATTGACTGCGCCGGCGCGCTGTAGTGATACCCACTCAACGCCAGAATCAGCGACCAGCTCGACATGGCGCGCGCATAGTGGTTGCCGCACTCGAACTCATTCCACGGGTTGCGGCGGATGCCGTCGTGACGCGCGCGCACACCTTCGACGATGCGCAGGCCGGCGTCCACTTCGCCCTCGTAGATCAAGCCGGCTGCGACCTGATACTCGATGCCGGTCCACGCTTCGTCGCCGTACACGGTGGGCAATTCGGGCCGGCCGCCTTTGGGCCATGTGCAGATCGCCAGGCCGGCCTCGTCATTCAGCGCATACACGCGTTGCATGTTGGGCACATCGCGCATCGCCTCGCGCCAGTTGTGCTTGAAGATACTGCGCATGGCCCTGCGCACGCGCTGCGGGTCGAGCACATAGCCGATGCCCGCCACGTGGCTGAGCCACTGCCCAAGCAGTTGATCGGACAAACAGCCCTTGCCGTACTGATACTTGGGGAACGGATCGTGGGGCGACTGCAATTCCGCCGGCACGATCACCAGCGGCGAGACTTCGATCTTCTGCTCGTAATACGCGCCGTTCCACAAAAGCTGCTCGATCTTCTGCCGCCCGCTCTCGTACACCGATTGATATTCCGCCGCTTTGTCCGCTTCCCCCAGATAAGCGGCCATCTGCGCAGCGGCGCGCAAGGCGCCCAGATACAGCGCGCCGGTCATCGTGTTCGGGCCGAAGTATTCGATGTCGTAAGTGTTGTGCTGCCGGCCCTCCATCACGCCGTCCTTATCGCGGTCCCAGGCGTGCGGGTTGGCTTCACTCCAGGCGTATTCGACAGCGCGCCTGACACCCGGCCAGATCGCGCGCAGGAAGTCGTCGTCGCCGCTGAGCTGCCACTCGCGGTACGCCTTGAGCACCGTGCCCATCTGACCGTCGGCGGCGGCCACAAAGTCCCAGAAGCGATTGGACGACAACGGCAGCAACGTGCGGAAGCTCATCTTGCCATCGGCGTCGGTGTTGTGCGTGAAGTCGGTCAGGCGCATGGTCTGTTCGAGGGCGGGGAACAGGAAGGCCAGCGCCTGCTCGTAGTTCCAGACATGCGTGCAATTCATCGGGCAACAGCCGCCGCTGCCGTGGCAGCCCTCGAAGGCGTGGACGCGCCCATCTTCCAGCCGCAGCACAGTGGTGGTGCGCATGATGCTCGACTGGCTGGACACGGCGTCGAGCACCGCCGGCGGCAGTGTGCTGGAGAAAAGCGTGTCGCGCCACAGGCGCGTTTCGCGCTCCAGCCGCTCGAAGTTGCCGGCCACATAGCTCGCCACGTCCCAGGCGTCGCGCCAGCGCGCGCCGCTCCAGGTGCGCAACATGGCATTCGACACGCCCTCGCCTTCATTCGGGTTCCAGTAGTTGCGCAGGTTCGGGAAATGCCACGTCAGCACAAGCGAGAAGGAGCGCGATTCGCCCGGCTCGAGCGTGAACGGCGCGCACAACGCGCATTCGAGGAAGCGGCCGGGGCCGGCGATAAACGGCTCGGTCGCCGGCGCGATGCGGCCATCGGCGCTGAAGTCGTTCCACAGCATTTGCAGGCCGTCCCACCAGCCGCCCTGATACCAGTGTGTTTGCAGCGTGTGAGGCAGGTTAGCGGTCGGCCCCACAAACGCCAGCGCCGCCGAACCAAAAAACTCGCTGCCTGGCTCAATCTCTGGGTTGGTCATGTAGATGCCGGACAGCCCGTCGCCGGCGCGCGCTTCGTTGCGGCTGCCGCCGGGGTCATAGCCGTGCACCTCAGCGTCCCAGCCATCGCGGCCCAGCTTCAGCCGGTTGACCGGATTGCAGAAGGCGGACAGCAAAGACGCTTGAATCGGCCGGCGGGTGGGATTGCTGAAGCGCCATGTGAACACCGCGCAGGGGATGCTGGAGTCATCGGCGTTCAACGGAATGAACGGGTTGAAAACTTCCAGCTCGACCTGCAACGGCACATCGGGATCGCTCAACGCGATATTGGCAAATGGGTATGCGCCGCGAAAGACGGCCTCGCGCATACGCGGCGCGCCGGCGGCGCGGCCATTGTCGAATCCGCCGCCGGCGCGATCCGTGAAGGGCGGCAGATACTCGCGTTCGAGCAGCCGGGTCACGGCCGGCTTGCCGTGTGGCTTCACCCACAGCGCAAAAAACGTGTTGCGCGGGGCGTTGCCTTTCCAGGGGCGGTTATAGATCTCGAGGTCAGTCAGTTGCCCGCGCCCGCCGATCGAAATCGTGCCCGTGCCGATACCGCCAATCGGCATGGCGATCTCGTGGAGGGAGGGGCCGGTGAACGCGCGAATCGTGTTGGCCATGCGCCCATTGTAGCAATGGAGGAATTGAGTCATTGAGTCATTGGTCATTGAGTGATTGGGTCATTGGGTCATTGAGCCAATCACTCAATCACTCAATCACTCAATCACTCAATCACCCGATCACTCAATCACTCAATCACTCAATCACCCGATCGCTCAATCACCCGATCGCTCAATCCACTACAATGTCGCCATGCTTCCCGACTACCGCGTGCGACAGCGCGACTATCTGCTCCAGATCAGCCGGGCCATCACGTCACGGCTGGAGATTGACCATGTGCTGCGCCTGATCCTGCAATCGGCCGTGGACATGCTGAATGGGCAGGCCGGCATCGTAGCGCTGATCGAGCCGACGGGCGCGTATCGCATCCGGCAGTCCTACGGCGTGGCGAAACCCATCCTCGATGAGCTGAATCCGATTGTGGAGAGCGCGAGGAATGCCCGCGAGGCGACCCAACTGCTCGAACGCAGCCTGGTGTCCATCGCAAGCCGGGCCGGCGTCGGGTTCTGGCAGGTCGTGTCGCTGCCGTTGCAGGCCGGCGACGATTTTCTGGGCGCAATTTACATCTTCAGGATTGGCAGCGGCGGGTTTTCAGCCAACGACCGGCAAATCCTGCAAAGTTTCGCCGATCAGGCGGCGGTGGCGGTCAACAATGCGCGGTTGTATCAGGCGGTGGCGCAGGAAAAGCGCCGGCTCGACGCCATCCTCGAGTTCAGCGGCGACGGAGTGGCGATCCTGGATGACGCGCACGTGATCGGCACATTCAACCGCGCGCTGTCGAAAATGGCCGGCATCCCGCCACAGGAAGCGATCGGGCGGCGATTCGAGGATGTGGTGCGCATCGTCGATCAGCGGGCCGGCAGCACGCTGGCCGAAGCTGAAGCCAATGGCTGGCCGCTGATCGGCGCATCCGGGCCGTTGTTTATCGAAGGCGACCTGGCGCGGGCAGATGGCAGACGGGTCAGCGTGGAAATCAACTTCTCGCCGCTGTTCGATCGTGAAGGGCGGCTGGTGAACATCATCGCCAACGTGCGCGACATCACGCGCTTCCGCGAGGCGGACGAGATGAAATCGACATTCGTCTCCATCGTGTCGCATGAGCTGAAGACGCCGGTGGCGTTGATCAAGGGGTACGCCAGCACACTGCGCCGGCAGGACGCGCAGTGGGACGCAGCCACCGTGCGCGAAAGCCTTCAGGTCATCGAGGAGGAGAGCGACCGGCTGGCGCGATTGATCGACGACCTGCTCGACGCCACACGGGTGCAGACCGGCAATTTCCGCCTGACACCGGTGGAGATGGATCTGGACGAACTGGTGCGCAATGTGACGCGCAAGTTCCAGTCGCAGACAAAACGCCACACGCTGATCGCAGATGTGCCAACCGATCTGCCGGTCGTGCACGCCGACGAGGCGCGCATCACGCAGGTGTTGAGCAACCTGATCTCGAATGCGATCAAGTATTCGCCGGAGGGCGGCGAGATCCGCGTGACCAGCGCCGTGACGCCGAAGGAAGTCATCATCTCGGTCAGCGACGAGGGCAGCGGCATCTCGGCCGAAGACCAGAAACAACTCTTCACGCGCTTCTTTCGCGCCAACAACGCGCTGACGCGCAAGACGCAGGGGGCCGGGCTGGGGCTGTATCTGTCGAAGGCCATCATCGAGGCGCATGGCGGGCGCATCTGGGTCGAGAGCGATGGCAGACGCGGCGCGCGATTCAGTTTCAGTCTGCCGCGCGTATAGCCCGCGTCTGGCCGTATAATTCGGCCTTGCGAATGCGACAGTCCGCAAATCGAAGGAGTTCCACATGCCTCAACTCGTCACGCCCGGCGGCGCGCGCGGGGCGGCCCGCCAGCAACCCATGACCATTCAGGTCGTCGATGTGGGCCGCGACCCCGCGTTGAAGCCGGCGTTGTTGTCCGGCCGGTTGACCAACCTGACCGCGCCATTCCTCTACCACGATCCCGAAAAGCAAATCGCCTTTGTCCTCATGCCGATGGAACTCGGCATGACCGACATGGATCAGCAGCGCATCATCGGTCAGATGACCCAGTCTGTGATGCGCAGCCTGCCCCAGGATGCGCCGCGCGCGTATCTCCTGCAGCCGAGGACGTTCTTCACGTTCCAGTCGCTGGTCGAAGCCATTCTGGAGAAGGACGGCATCACCCCGGAAATGCTCAGGGAACAGCAGGCCAAAGCCGACCTGCTGCGCGACCTGATGCGCAGCGCAAGCGAAGAGGAGCTTCGCAGCAAGGCGCGCGCCAACGACGCCCTGATTGACGGCATGATGTTCGAGCTGCTGAACGCCAGCATCGAGGCCAACCTGGACGCCGGGCGTGAGCAGGCCGCCCAGCAACTGGCCGGCCTGCAACAGATTCTCATCGAAGAGACAACCCACGGCAAAATGGTCGGCGCGAGACTGGCCGTGCTCGAAGCGTTCCAGAAGAACCCCACCCGCGAAACGCTGGTGGAGCAACTGATCGCCTCGCCCGACAGAGAGACGCGCGAAGGTCTGATCGCGGTCGGAAGGCATCTCATCGATTACCTGTTCTTCCAGATCCTCACCGGCCGGATCGACTCGGCAACCGGCGAAGAGAAAGACCGGCTGATCGCACTGCGCAAGGAAGTGCAGGATATCCGCGACCGCCTGGACGCCGCCTCGCGCGCAGTCATGCAGCGCAAGGCCGAGCTAATTAACAAGATTCTGGGCAGCGACAAGCCGGTTGAGACGGCGCGTGAAAATGCCGCCGACATCGACGAGATGTTCATGAGCGTGTTGCAGGCTAATCTGGAGGAGGCCCGGCAGCGCAACGATCAGGAGCTTGGCCGGGCGTTGAGCGCGGTCTACCAGATCGCCCTGCAGATCATGGCCGAGCACCAGCCGCCGGAAGTGCAGATCATCAACGCGCTGATGTCGATGAAGTACCCGGAAGAAACCGAAAAACTGCTCAACGACATCAAGGATCAGGTCGATGACCGGCTGCTGCTGGTGATGGGCCAGTTCGCGGAGCAACTGGCCAAAGAAGACCGCACGGACCTGTCGGCCAGATTGACCCGGATCATGGTGCAGGCGCGGGGCATCCTGCCGAAGTACGACCCCGGCAAGGACGGACAGGGTGAACCGGCCGCCGCAGGCGCGGCTCCGCCTTCTGCGCAAGAGCCGCCCAGGCCAAAGATCGAGATTGCGCGACGCTGAGCGCAGATTACAGAGCACAGATTACAGACACCAGAATACAGAGCGGAGGGGCAGCGATGTCCCTCCGCTCTTGTTGTGTCGGTGAGGTGAAAGGAAGCTGATTATTTCACTTCCAGCAGTTCGACGTCGAAGGTGAGTCGAGCATTAGGCGGGATTGGCCCCTGCCCCTGCGCGCCATAGCCCAACTCCGGGGGAATGATCAGCCGGCGCCTGCCGCCAACTTTCATGCCCAGAACACCCTCGCGAAAGCCGGGGATCACCTGATCGACCGGGAACTCGGCCGGCTGGCCGCGTTGCACCGAGCTGTCGAAGATGGTGCCGTCATCGAGATAGCCGGTGTAGTGCACCACGACGTTCTGGCCGGGCTGCGGTTGCGCGCCGGCGCCAACGACCTCGTCGATGTACTCCAGGCCGGACGCCGTGCGAACAGCGTTGCCGGCAGGCGGTTGCGACATTGGCTGACTCTGCTGCGCCGGCGGGGCAGCCGGCTGCGCCTGCTGCTGCGGCGCTGCGGCGATTGCCCCGCCGCCGCGCCCCGGAATCGTGGCGATAAGGATCAGGATCAATGTCACGCCGAGCAGGCCGGCGATGACAATCCACACGTTCTGTTCTCGTTTGGTCATGGCTCAGGATTGAAGCGCGGCGACATATAGCGCCGCCGCGCGTTGCATGTCACTGCGCAATCAGCAATCACCCGACACGACAGCACAAAACGAGGTCTTTGGCCGCCTTGACTTCATCGAGGCGCTTGAGCGGGGCGGTGTGCGGCGCGCTCTTGAGCAACTCTGGGGACTGCCTGGCTTCCTCGGCAATAGCCAGAAGCGCATCGACAAACTCATCCAGCGTTTGCTTCGACTCGGTTTCGGTCGGCTCGATCATCAGCGCCTCGGGGACAATGAGGGGGAAGTAGTTGGTCGGCGGGTGGAAGCCGTAGTCCATCAGCCGCTTGGCGATGTCCAGCGCGCGCACATCGGGCGCGCCGGCCAGTTTGCCCTGCGCGATCACCTCGTGCATGCAGTGCCGTTCGCCGTGCGGCACGGGGTAAACATGCCTGATGCGCGCCTGCACGTAGTTGGCATTCAGCACGGCGTGCTTGCTGACGGCGCGCAGGCCCTCTTCGCCATGCACACGGATGTAGGTGTACGCGCGCGCCAGCATACCGAAGTTGCCCCAGAATGCCCGCATCCGCCCGATGCTGTGGCGCGGGGTAAACCATTCGTATAACGGCACACCCTCGGCGTCTTTCTCGCTGCCGGGCGTGGGACGCACGATGGGGCCGGGCAGAAAATCGACCAGATGTCGCGCCACAGCCACCGGCCCCGACCCCGGCCCGCCGCCGCCATGCGGCGTGCTGAAAGTCTTGTGCAGGTTGTAGTGCATCACATCGAAGCCGATCTCGCCCGGCTTTGCAATGCCCAGCAGCGCGTTCATATTCGCGCCGTCGCCGTACACCAGGCCGCCGGCGGCGTGCACCGCCTTGACGACCTCCTCGATATGCTCCTCGAACATGCCCAGCGTGTTGGGGTTGGTGATCATCAGCCCGCACACGGTGTCGTCGAGACTGGCTTTCAGCGCGTCGAGATCGACGTTGCCGCGCGCGTCGGAGGGCAACTCAACCACTTTCAGGCCGGCCATGGCCGACGAAGCCGGATTGGTGCCGTGCGCCGAATCGGGGATGAGCATCTTGACGCGCTTGTGATCGCCGCGCGCGCGGTGATAGGCGCGCATGATGAGGATGCCGGTGAATTCGCCCTGGGCGCCGGCCGCCGGTTGCAGCGAGACGCCGGCAAATCCGCCGATCTCCTTCAGGAACTCCTGCAACTGATACATCAAATACAGCGCGCCCTGGACGGTGACGGGGTCCTGCAAGGGATGCGCATGGGCGAAGCCGGCCATGCGCGCCACATCTTCGTTGACGCGCGGGTTGTACTTCATGGTGCAACTGCCCAGCGGATACATGGTGGTGTCAATCGCCATGTTCAGCCGCGACAGCCGCGTGAAGTGGCGGGTCACATCGATCTGGCTGACTTCCGGCAACGGCAGGTCGTCGCGCAGCAGGTCGGCCGGAAAATCGAAGCGGGGGACATCGGGTTCGGGCATCGTCACGCCGGTGCGGCCGGGCGACGACAGATCATAGATGAGTGGTTCCAGCAAGGCTTTACCTCGCAAATGATTGTACCGCACGCGCCAGCGAAGCCGGTCAGTCTGAGCTGCTTGTGCCCAGAATCCACTGCTGGTAAGCCCGGCGCGCAAGCGGCCCGATGCCGGTTTCGTCTGCCACGCGCAGCAAATCCCGCGCCGATGCGATTCCATAGCGATAGCGGTTGAAGTAGGCGCGCAGCCAGCTATTGAAGCGCATATCGCCGGCGGCATCGCGCACCGCTTGAAAGAAGAGCGGTCCTTTGCCGTACACCAGTGGCCCATACGCGCCGCGGTCGAATGCGCCGGTGGGTTGTCCCACGCGGTCGTCCCGGTTGAGGCGGCGCGCGTCGTTCTCGTAGCGCCGGGTGAAGTAGCGTTCGCGCTCGGCCTGCGCCGCCGGCAGTCCATAGCGATCCTCGATATACAACGACGTGGCGTACTGCGTCAGCGCCTCGTCCAGCCATGCTTCGTTGAGCGGGTCGCTGCCCACCAGCGCGTACCACCACTGATGCGCGACTTCATGCGCCGTGACCCACTCGAAGTAGCCGCCGGTGATGTCGTATAGCGCGTCGGTGACGCCGGCTAGCATGGGGTATTCAATGCCGCCAGCGGTGGTCGGCGACATATACACTTTAAGCTCCTTAAAAGGATACGGGCCGAAACGGCGCTCGAACACGCGCGCGGCCTCTGTGGCGTATGTCAGCGCGCGCGCGCCGCCCAGCCTGGACGCCGGCAGGTAGTAGCTGCTGATGGTGATGGGTTCGCCCTGGGATGGCATGGCGGCCTGGATCAACTGGAACTGGTCGCTGAGGTGAAGGGCAAAGTCGCGCACAGGGCCGGCTACGCAGGTCACGTCCTGCTGCGCCTCTGGCGTCGCAGTTTCGAGCAGGCCTGCGGACGGCGCGCACACGCCTGTGGCAACGATCACCTCTGTGGCCGGCGCGCGGATGCGCACGCGGTACAGGGCGGTCTCGCTGAAGACGATGTCGCCCCAGGCCGGCGCTTCATCCACGCGCCAGCCGGTTGCGTCGCGTGGCGGGATCATGGGGTAGGCGTTGGGCAGCGACAGCACGCCGTTGGCCCGGCCAAACACGCGGTAGCCGCTCTCGCTGTCTGTCGGCGCGGTCAGCGTGAACGTCATGGTCACCCACGCGCTGTGGCCGGGGGCCAGCGGCCTGTCAAGCGGCAGCCAGATCACGGAAGTGTCTGTGAGCGGGACTGCCAGCTCGGACGACTTGCGCAGGTGGGCCGATGGGGTAACAGGCCGGCCATCTACCCGCGCGCTTTCGACGCGCATCATGCCGCCCATGTAAGGCGTGTTCGGATACAGGCGCAGCGCAATTTCGTTCAGCGGCCACATCCCGCGATTGGTGTAGCGCACAGCCTGGCGCCCGGAAACCGACAGCCCGACCGTATCCACTGACAGCGCGATGTCGTAGCGGGTAGCGCTGGCGAATACGTCGATGTCGTGACGATGGCTGGGGCGCAGCGCCAGCGCATAGGGCGCCAACTCGCGGGAGAGCGGGACAGAGGTCGGCGCAATGTGACCGGGGGTGGCGCGCGCCGGGATGGAAACCGGACTTGCGGCAGGCGATGCAGGGGGCAATGGCGCGAGTGATGGGCCGGCGCAGGCTGCAAGGAGCAGACAAAGCGCCGTGAGCGCCAGCATTGGTTTGACTTTGAGGTGGTTGGCGTTGGTCACAAGGCAGGCGGTCAGTATAATCGCGGCGTGATGAGACCCCGATTCGATATCGTTGTGGCTATTGCCCTCATCGCGCTGACAGCGATCTCTGCCGCGTGCGGCGGCGCGGTGGCCGACGCTACGCCGACGGTGTCGCCCACCAATCCGCTGCCCACTCCCAGACCCACATTGACGCCGCCGGCGACGGCTACGCTGGCCCCGGCCACGCTGCCGCCGGTGCGCGAAGCTACGCCATCGCCGACGCCGGTCACGTATGTCGTGCAATCGGGCGACACGCCGATCCTGATTGCCAACAAGTTCGGCGTGAGTGTGGCCGACCTGATCGCCATCAACAACATCGACCCGGCTGCGCTTCAAATCGGCCAGACCCTGATCATTCCGATCGGCCCGTCCGCATCCGGCGCGCAGAGCAGCGCGCTGATGCCTTCGCCCACGCCCACACCGCTGGAGATTCGCGGCCTGAACGTGTATCGCACGCCGATGGGCAGCCTGGAGGCGCTTGGGGAAGTGTTCAACCCCGGCCCGGACGCCATCGGCAATGTGCAGCTTGAGATTTCGCTGCTCGACGAAGCGGGACAAATTCTGTTGACGGTTCCTTTCTTTGTGGCGCAGGAGATGGTGCGGCCCAATGCCACATCCCCGTTTCGCGTGCTGTTTACCGACCCGCCTGCGGCGTACAACCGCTACACCATCATTCCCCTGCGCGGCGAGGTGATCGATCCGGCTGCGCGCTATGCCAACCTGACGGTCACGCGGAGCGAGGGCGCGCCCAGCGGCTCGCAGTTTCGCGTGTACGGTGAGGTCACAAATGCCGACACTGTGAACGCCGGGCGCGTGCTGCTGGTGGTGACGACATACGACCCGGATGGCCGGGTGATTGGCTATCGGCAGGCTGTGCTCAGCGAGGGGCCGGTGGCGCCAAACCAAACGCTGGCGTTTGACATGTCGCTGGCTTCATCGTCGCCGAATGTCGCGCGCTATGCGGTGTCTGTCGAGGCGCTCAAGGCGCCGTAGGGAGCCGGTTCGCTCACGGTGTGTTGAGCGCGCAGCACCCCAAATGATCAATAAATCAGCGGCGCGAGCCGTTTGCTCGTCCGCATGTAGTCCGCATACGCCTGGCCGAACTTCTCCAGCAGCATGCGCTCTTCCAGCCGGATGCGGAACAGGTAGCAGGGCGCGAGCAGCAGCATCAACGCAAATCCGCGCGGGCTGAACAGCAACAGCGCCAGCCCGAAATGAAACACCAGATCGCCGGTGTAGGCCGGGTGACGGATGTAACGATAGATGCCCGTCGTGACGAGTGTTTGCGAGTCGCGTGTGCGCAGCCAGTAGGAATACTCGCGGCCCAGGTCGCGGCGGGCAATCCGGCGCAGCGCGACGCCGCCCAGCGCCGCCAGCAATCCGATCAGGTTCAGTGCGTCGAAGCGCCGGCCCTCGCGCCAGGCTCGCGTGAAGTCGCGCGCGGTGACAATCAACGCCGCCAAATCCACGATGGTTGATGAAATAATGAAGATCCAGTCGGCGCGTTGTGTCTTGTTCATCACGGCTCATGTCCTCCATACTGTCACCGAGTTAACGCCATTGCGCCCGCGTCGTGTGGCGTGTCCCTCTGGCGCGGGATAGCCCAGTGTGATCAGCGCCTGCGGCGCCCAGTGCGCCGGCAGTTCCAGCGTCGCAATCACCACGTCCGGGCAGAACAACGGCGCGCACATCCAACACGCGCCCAGTCCCAGCTCGGTCGCGGCCAGCAGCATGTTTTGAATGGCGGCTGCGACGGCCTGGCCGGCCATCCAGCGTTCGGCCTGATTGCGCTGCGCGTCGGGATACACATCCATGTCTTCCATGCTCAGACACGCCAGGATCAGCGCCGGCGCTGTGGTGATGCGTTGATAGGAACGCGACACATCCTTTTCGATTTGGTCAGGTGGAATGCCGTCGCGGGCCAGGTCTGCGCGCAGCCGGCTGCCCATGGCCTGCGCCAGCCGCGTTCGCGCGTCGCCCCGAATGACAACAAACCGCCACGGCTGGCGATTGTGCGGCGAGGGGGCGTGTGTGGCAGCATCGAGCACCTGGCCGATGGTTTCATCGCTCACCGGCCGATCGGCGTAGCGCCGGATCATCTGCCGCGCGCGAATCACGTCAAAAACGGACATGGCCTGTTATACGCAATACGGAATACGTGTTGCGTATTGCGTGTTGCGTATTGCGTATTGCGTATTGCGTGTTGCGTATTGCGTATTGCGTATTGCGTATTGCGTATTGCGTATTGGTGGATGCGTCATCGGTACAGGTCGAGATGGGGCGGGCGGATGATCTCGGCGGCGCTGCCGTTGCGTTGACTGAAGGCAACCCCACGCACCAGCGCCGCCGGCACGCCCTCGGCAGCCTGCCCCATCAGCAATGTGGCGGCAGACGCGACCATGTCGGCCAGGCCGATGTCGGTATGCTGCAACTGATAGCCGAACAGATCGGGCCGGCCGCGCCAGTCTTCCACGCCGGGCATTCCGGACACGCCGACGGCTACGCCGACTGTGCCCAGGCGGTGCGGCCGGCCATGACTGTCGGCGATCACGACCGGCAGATGAATGCCGAAGCGCCGGCCCACCGCGGCGGACAGCGCGCGCGCGCTGGCGTCAGGGTCGAGCGGCATCAGCAGAATCTCATCCTCATCCGCGCCCACGTTGGAATGGTCGATGGCGGCGTTGGCCGAGGTGAACCCCAGCCGATGCCGGGTGATGAGCACGCCGGGCGCTGCCCGCGACACGGCCTGCGCTTCGCGCAGGATCATCTCGACCAGGCGCGCATCCTTGCCGGTTTGTTCGGCCAGCTCTTGCGCGCGACGCGATGGCTCGACCGTGCGCAGGTTGACAAAGCGCCCCTCCGCTTTCGACACAATCTTCGATGTGACAACCAGAATATCGCCGGCCTGCGGCGCGAGAGGGTGCAAAGCGTCGGCTAACATTCCGGCCAGGTCATCGCCGGGCTGAATGATCGGCAACCCCTCGACCGGAAAGATCTGAATCATGGCAGATCACAGACGACAGATGGCAGACGACAGATCACAGATCAACACTCCCGTCGTCAATCGTCAATCATCAATCGTCAATCCAAAATCCCTAGGTTCCCGTGATGCGAATGCCGGCGCCTTTGACTTTGTGACGCTTGTTGATGGCGAGCAGCACGCTGGTCAAGCCCTCGACCACGATGGCGTTGTCGGCCGGCCCGGCGTCGAAGCCTCTCATGCCGGCGTCCTGGACGAGGCGCAGCGTGGTCTGTTTGGCGTCGCTGTCGTTGCCGCACACCAGCACGTCGCAGTCGATGGCTGTGTCGAGTTTCTTCAGATGCGTGAACGAGATGTTCTGGAAGGCGGCCACGACTTTGACATCCGGGCCGAGGAGTTGTTGCGCTTCGAGAGTGGCCGATCCGCCGGCCGGCACAGACACGCGCGTGATGTCGGCCGGGTTCACCGGCACGGTCACGTCGATGAGCACTTTGCCGGCCAGCGCGGCCTGTACGCTCTGCAATGTGGCCGCATGGGCCGAGTAGGGCACGGTCAGGACAACGACCTGGCCGGCCTGCGCGGCCTCCAGATTGCCCGCGCCGCTGATTCGCCCGGACGTTTCCCCCAGCGCCAGATTCAGTTCTTCAGCCACGCGCGCGGCTTTCTCCGCGTCGCGCGAGCCGATGATGATTTCATGGCCGGCGTTTGCCCAGCGCAGCGCCAGCCCTGAACCTTCCTTGCCTGTTCCGCCCAGAATTGCAATTCGCATCGTAATGCTCAACTCCATGTTGGGATGTGCGGCGGCAAGTGTAACGGGACATCCGCGATTGTCAATGCGGGCGGACAAGGGGCTGGGACAACGGGGCTGGGACAAGCCCAGCCCCTGCGGTCACGGCCGGCGCGCGATCGGCAGATGTGCTCTGGGGATGTCTTCGATCACGATATGGAACTGGCCGGTTGCGTTCTGGTTGCTGTACACCACCAACCCCAGCCAGTCGGCGGCGGTCTGGTTATGCAAATACGACAGTCGTTCGGTGAACGAGGGCGTGGCAGAGGCATTGGCGATCTTCTGCGCAGAAGACAGGCCCTGTGCCCATGTGCTGGATGTGCCGCCGGTCGAGCGGAACAGCGCGGCGGCCAGGTCGGTGGCGTTGCTGCCGGTCGGCACGATTGAGATGCGCCGGCCCTGCCGAGCCTGGAAGTACACATCAAACACCTTGACGACTTCGTCGCTGCCCATGCTATACGGGCCGTAGGTTCCCGGGTTGCCCAGGGCTGCACCCAGGTTGGAGCGGCTGGCGCGGTAGCCGCCACTGCCGGCAAATTGGTTGACGCGGTAGTACTCCAGATTGGCCGATGGCCAATGGTTGCCGTCTACTGCAATCAGATCGACCAGGCCGGAGATCTGTGTTGAGACGGCGAGCACTGCGCGCTGCGACGGGTCATCGAACCACGAGCGGCTGTACAGGCGCAGATCGTGGTCAGAGGCGACCGATCGGATGCCCATGGCGCGCCAGTAGTCGGCTGGCGACCAGTCTGAGGGCAGGACGGTCAGGAACGTGCCCATCGGGCTGGCCATGGGATCGCTGTAGCCGGCCTCTGGCGAGATGCGATACGTGCCGCGCCACCACCCTGCGCCCAGCCAGGTGCCCCCTCCAGACCAACTGCCAAAGCGCGTCACGACAAAGCGGTAGGTTTCGGATGCAGGCGCAATGAAGTCGACGACCTCGAAGTTGGTGATTGCGTTGTTCGACGAATCGACGATGACGCCGTCGGCCCGGCGCGCGCTCAAATCCAGGTCGGCCGGCAAGAGGTCGCTGGTGTAGTCTGCGGTCGGGTTGGACAGCCAGCGGATCACAAAGCGCACGCGCTCGCCCTTGTGGGCAAACTGCGTGAAGGTGATCGGGAAGCTGGTGTTAATGTCGATGAACTGTGACGACCAGTGTCCGCGCTCGGCGCTGACCAGCGCGGCGCTCGACACCAGCCCGCCGACGCCGTCAGGCCGGCTGAGCCGCGAAGTGCCGGTGATGTTGTGCAATGCCGTTGCCATCAGCAGCGCTGTCAGCGCTTCGGGGTAGCTGGCGATGGACGGCACGGCTTCGATGATGGTCGCGGCTGTGCCGGCCACCATGGGCGCCGCGTAACTGGTGCCCGATCCCACGCTGCCGATCCAGGGCGAGGCCGGCGTGGTGCTGCTGATGTTGGTGCCCACTGCCACCATCTCCGGCTTGAAGCGGTCGCTGTCGTTGTACTGGCTGCTGGGGCGCATGGCGTCGTCGCTCCAGCCGAGCGTGTTCACGTCGTCGTAGTTGCCGACGGTCAGCGCGTTGTAGCCCTTGCCCGGCGAGTTGACAAAGGGCGAGGCAACGGGCGGGTCCTGACAGTTCGCTGTCTTGAAGTTGCCCGATGCCACCACCGCCAGATCATAGTTGTTACGCACGATGTAATCCATGTGCCGGTCGATGGTGAGCAGCGAGGCGGTTGTGCCGCAATCGCCGGCCCAGAAGCTGTGGTTCAGCACCCTGGCGTTGGTCGAACCCCAGTCCATCGCGGCTTCGAGGGCGGCAATGGTGGCGTAGTTGTCGCCGTTGGCGCTGTAGACGCGCGCATTCGGCGCGATTCCGCGCACCGAGCTGTGCCGGCTGGCGATCATGCCGGCGACGGCGGTTGGGTGCGAACGCGGATCGGTAATCACGCGGCTTGCCACGATGGTGAGATATGGGTTGGTTGTCGCCGATCGCTCGCCTTCCACCACCGCCACATTGACGTTGTTGCCGGTGTAGCCGCCGAACGTTTCGACCAGATCGGCGTTCTGGGTCGGGCGCGCGATCGCCATGGCCGGCCCGCTCTGGTTGTTGACCGGGTACAGGGCGTCGATGCCGGCCGCGCGCTGCACCTGCGCCAACTGCTCGCGGGTCACACCGCTCAGGTGGACGACCGGCGCGATGTCGCTGGCATAGGTTACGGCGAGACCAAGCTCGCCCGCCAGCGCCAGGAACTGATCGCGCGCCGGCGCAATCTGCGCGCGCAGGTGTTGCTGATTGAGCCGGTCGAATGCCTCGGCCTGTTCACGGGCCGCGATTCTGGCCGGCGTGTCTTCGATCGATTGTGGCGTGTCTTTTTTGGGCGGCGGAGGGAGCGCCTCATCCGCCTGGCTTTGTGGCGTTATCTGTGACAGGCCGGCGGCGTCGGTTGCCAGTGGCTCGGCGATGATCTTCTCATCCGGCGCGCCGGAGGGCGCGCCCTCGCCCAATGCGCGCTCCGAGACGCCATCGGACTGGCTGGTTTCCAACCGGCCATCTTCCTGCGGGAGCATGTCCGGCTTGGGCAACGGTTCGATGTCCACAGCCAGCCACACGGCGATGTCGAAGACGGCTGAATCGCCGGCCTGATCGAGCGCCTGCACCAGGTCGGGTGTGAATGCGCCGTATTGCGCGCGCCAGGCGGCACCGGCCTGCGCGCGCAACGCCGCTTCGTCCACGATCTGGTCGCCATCGAACGTGGCGCCCAGGATGTCGCCGGTCCGGGTGTCCACCGCTTTCACGCGCTGGAGCTGCCGACCGTCGATCAATGTGATGGTTTGAACGTTGTCGATCTGTATCTGCGCTGGCGAGCGGCCCGTCAGGGCTGCCAACTGGCCGGCGCGATCCACTCCGGCGGTATACCCCACAGGCATCCGAGGCGCCGGAGAAAGTTCCGATGACAAGATGGGCGTCGTGGCCGCTGTCAGCGCCGCAATTACGCTGACGGCTATCAGTCGACTGAACATGACTTTGCCTCCACTGGGTTGGCAATCCTGTCTGGAAAACGGATTGCTGTGCAAGAAACGGCCCGCGACATGGCGCCGCCGACCTTCTCAGTCTACTCCCGTTTGACCTCTCATTCACCATCTTCTTAGATTAAAGTCAGCCCGCGTTTCCCCTGTGTTCATTCTGTGTTCATAGTTTGGGCTTACCCTGTTCAATGTGGTGTGGTGATTTCGTGTTTCAACAAAACGCAGTCTCACTGTTCCCCCGCCTGCTTATGCCCGCCATGTAGACCGAAATGGGCGTCTGCATGGGTTGAACAAGTCAAACCCGGGCGGCTGGTGAAACCCGAAATCGAATATTGACAAAGTTTGGAGGAGTAATATGTTTCGAAAAGCTCGTGTGATAGGCGCATTGTTCGTTTCAGCATCGGTCGCTCTGGCTGCCTGTGCGGCCCCGGCCACACCGGCCCCAACTGTGGCCCCGACCAACACTCCAATGCCAGAGCCGACTATGGCCCCAATGGCAATGGATATCGTGGACACGGCCGTAGCGGCAGGTTCGTTCACCACGCTGGCGGCGGCGCTGGAAGCAGCCGGCCTGGTGGACACGCTGAAGGGCGAGGGGCCGTTCACGGTCTTTGCTCCGACCGACAACGCCTTTGCCGCTCTGCCCGAAGGCACAGTGGAGTCGCTGCTGGAGGATCCCGAAGGCGCGCTGACCCAGATTCTGCTCTACCACGTGTTGGGCGAACGAGCCGACGCGGCCAAGGTCGTCACCTTGAGCGAGGCCGAGACGCTGCAAGGCAGCCCGATCACCATCGAAATCGTCGACGGCGGGGTTGTGCT
>CALBEF010000084.1 GCA_937927775.1 uncultured Anaerolineae bacterium
CGTGTACTTCATCTACGGCATGCACTACTGCTTCAACATCGTGACCGAGCGGGCCGGCGCGCCGGCAGCGGTGCTCGTGCGCGCCCTGGAACCAATCGAGGGGCTGGAGATCATGCGCCGCAATCGCGCGCGCCGCAACCGCGCCGGATCGTGTCCTGCGCCCGATGATCGGGATTTGTGTCGCGGGCCAGGACGCTTATGCCAGGCGCTGGGGATCGACCGCGCCTTCTCCGGCTACGACATGCTGCAAGCCGGCAGCCGGCTTTTCATCGAACGCGGCAGGCCGATTGCCGATGACAGGGTGCGCGTGTCGCCCCGCATCGGAATTAATGGAGATGAGGCCGCCCGTGCCGCCGAGTGGCGCTGGCTCATCGCGGACAGCCCCTTTGTCTCACACGCCACGTTCAAATGACGAACCTTACCAACCTTACAAACCTTATCAACCCTCCGAGGCCTTAAGCTTCGATCTCAGGTTCTTCGCCCTCGTCTTCGCCGGCCTCGGGCTTGGTGAGCGGCGCCACTTTGGCCGCTGCGCCGGCCGAGATACTGCTACGCACCGCCTGTTCGATACGATCCGCCATTTCAGGGTGCTCCTTAAGATAGGATTTGGCGTTTTCGCGGCCCTGGCCGATGCGCGTCCCCTCGTACAGAATGAACGTGCCGCGCTTCTCGACGATGTTCATGGCGATCGCCACGTCGAGCATGTCGCCGAGCTTGCTGATGCCCTCGTTGTACATGATGTCAAACTCGGCCTCGCGGAACGGCGGGGCAACTTTGTTCTTGGTAACGCGCACGCGAGTGCGACTGCCGGTCACCTCGCCCCCGCCCTTGATGGCCTGAATGCGGCGCACGTCAAGGCGCACCGAGGCATAGAACTTGAGCGCCATGCCGCCGGTGGTCGTTTCGGGGTTGCCAAACATGATGCCGATCTTCTGGCGCAACTGGTTGGTGAAGATGACGGCCGTGTTCGTCTGCTTGATGACGCCCGAGAGCCGGCGGCACGCCCGGCTCATCAGGCGCGCCTGAATGCCGGGCTGCTGGTCGGTGATCTCGCCCTCGATCTCGGCCTTGGGCACCAGCGCCGCCACCGAGTCGATGACGACGACATCAACCGCGCTGGAGCGGATAAGCTGCTCGGCAATGTCGAACGCCTGCTCGCCGGTGTCGGGCTGCGACACGATCAACTCCTCGACGTTGACGCCGCAGCGGGCGGCATAGGAAGGATCGAGCGCGTGCTCCATGTCGATGAAGGCCGCCACGCCGCCGCGTTTCTGCGCCTCGGCCACCACATGCTGGCAAATGGTGGTCTTGCCGGATGATTCGGGGCCGTAGATCTCGGTGATGCGGCCGCGCGGGATGCCGCCCACGCCGAGCGCGATGTCGAGCGCCAGGCTGCCGGTGGGGATGGTGTCCACCTGCATGTGCGTCGCCTCGCCCAGACGCATGACGGCGCCATCGCCGTGCGACTTGAGAATGGATGCCATGGCGATTTCGAGCGCCTTCTTCTTGCCGTCGGTTGAAGCCATCGATTTCCTCCGCAGGGTTGTGTTTCAGTTCGGGCCGGTCTGCATTTACTAGAACAAAAGTTCTAGCCGCTATTATACGCGCCCTTCGCAACAGTCAAGGACGCCACCGTAGCACGACAACTTCTTCTCTGAGTTGCTCGCGGGTTGCCGTGGCAAAGCGCGTCCGAAACAGATCGATTCGCAGCAGTTCGTATCCCAGCGCCTGCGCGATATCTCCCAGCAGTTGGCCGGTGCGGATCATCACGCGCAGATACGACGCCTGATCGCCGACCACATACGCCAGTTTTGCGCCCGGCTTCAACACTGCCCGAAGATCAGCCAGATGCCGAGCCATCCCGCCAAAATAGAGCCGCGTCACCCGGCCATACAGCCGCTCAAAACCCGAATCCTTGCCGAGTTCAATGCGCCTGCGCTCGATCTCATCGGCGATACGATGCACTTCAGGATGTTCGGCCACCCACGTGTCATCATCATCCCCTTTGTACACATTGCGCGTGTTCGAGCGCACCAGACGCTGCTTCAACGCGCGCAGTTCAGGCTTGTTGCGGATGAAACCCAGAATCACCGACTCCAGGCGCGTCGTTCGTGTGTAGTCCTTTTCGTTCGGATATGGCGGCGAGGTGATGACGCCGTCGATCGATCCACGCGCGATGACCTTGCGAATCGAACGCGAATCGGCAAGATAGACCGTGGCAGCCGGCGCAGCATTGCCCGCCACGCAACGCAAATCGCCGGCCATTTTACGAATCTCGCGCAGCCACGCTGAAACAACCGGCGCATCTGCTTTCGGCTTTCCCACCCCTACCTCCGGCCCAAAGTGAAGGTTGCTGACGGAGAACACCAGCGCATTCGCCAATGCCAGCAGCATGTGACGATAGCCACGCTCTGAGTCCCGCTCGCGAATCCTGTCCAGCAGCACGAGCGTCTTGTGCAGCGGGAGCGGGCTGATCGAGCCGGCCAGCAACAGCTTCTCCGCCTCCGGATCGAGCCGGCGCAGGCCGGCCGGGTGACCGCGCCAGACATCCCTGACCTCGTCTCGCAGCCCCTGCCGGTTAAGATCGTCCAGCGCGCGCGCCGCAATGTCGCCGGCTGCTGCTTCGAACGCATCCGCGTCAATTTCCCAGTCCGTTTTGACGGCGCTGGCAAACTGCGCGAAGGGATTCGCTTCCAGACCGATCGACGGAACGCCGCAGCGTTTGGCCTCCACCAGCGTCGTGCCTGTGCCGCAGAACGGATCGAGCACCGTTCGATCGGCGCTCAGATCAAAGTCGCGCAGGTAATGGCGCACCAGATGCGGCGGATAGGACAGCACGAATCGATACCAATCGTGAAAGGCCCGATCCTCTGGGGTGAGCTTGTTGGCTTTGCCGTTGCGCTCGCCGGCCGGCGCCGGCGCTTCAGCCACATCCACGCCATACAGCGATAACTGCGGCTCGCGCGCGCCATGCGCCGGCAGCGCAGTTGCTTCGTCGTCCTGTCGATCGCCGGTCTGGCTCATGGCCTATCGCGCCACCATTTGCTCGCGCTCCGGCCCCACGCTGACAATCGACACGCGCGGGCCAACCAGCGCTTCAATCCGCGCGATGTAGGCTTGCGCGTTGCGCGGCAGATCGGCGAACGCACGCGCGCCGCGCACGTCCTCCTGCCAGCCGGCCAGTTCTTCGTACACCGGCTCGCATTCGGCCAGCATGTCGCTATCCTGCGGCAGGTCATCAATCCTGACGCCCTTGTGTGTGTAAGCCACGGCGATGCGCAACGTGTCGAGGCCGCTGAGAATATCGAGCTTGGTCAGCGCAAGTTCGTCCATGCCGTTCATGCGCGCCACGTAGCGCAGCGCCACCGCGTCGAGCCAGCCCACCCGGCGCGGCCGGCCCGTCGTCGATCCATATTCGTCCCAGGGATTCGCGCCCGTGCCGCGCAGCCGAGCGGCCATCTCCCCGTGCAACTCGGTTACAAACGGCCCGCCGCCGACGCGCGTGCTGAACGCCTTGGCCACACCCACCACACGCTGAATCGCTTTTGGCGGGACGCCCAGGCCGGTGCAGACGCCGCCAACCGTCGCGCTCGATGAGGTCACGAACGGGTACGTGCCGTGGTCGATGTCGAGCAGCACGCCCTGCGCGCCTTCGGCCAGCACACGCTTGCCCTGCGCCAACGCCTGGTTGACGATCAACACCGTATTGGCCAGGAATGGGCCGATCTGGCGCGCGGCAGCCGCGTACTCTGCCGCCAGCGCGTCCGCGTCCAGCGCCGGCTTGCCATAGTCGCGCGTGAGCGTTTGATTGACGGCGACAATGTGTTGATGCACCTTGTCGGCGAACCGCTCCGGGTCGGACATTTGCCCTGCGCGCAGGCCGGTGCGCGACGCCTTGTCCATGTACGCAAAGCCGATGCCGCGCTGTGTCGTGCCGATCGTGCTGCCGCCGACGGTCTCGCGCGCCGCGTCCAGCGCAATGTGCCCCGGCAGGATGACGTGCGCGTTTTCACTGATGCGCAGCCGGTCAGGCGTCACCGGCGCGCCGGCCGCCTCGATCTCGGCCATCTCCTTCAGCAGGTTGCGCGGGTTCAGCACCACGCCATTGCCGATAATGTTGAGACAGCCGGGCCGGAAAATGCCCGACGGCACCTGATGCAGCCGCACGACGCGCGCGCCGATGGTGATGGAGTGGCCGGCGTTGTCGCCGCCGTTGAAACGCGCCACAACGTCGGCGTCCGCCGCCAGCGCGTCGGTGATTCGACCTTTGCCTTCATCGCCCCACTGGGCGCCGAGTAGAACTGTGATGGACATGACGATTTTGGATTTTGGATTTGGGATTTGGGATTTGCGATTGACGGTCACAGCAGCCCGTGCGCTGCCCTGACCTGGCGAATGATCGGCTCTGCCGAAGCGGGCCGGCCCGTGAATGGGCCGAGCGGGTCGAGCGCGCCATCGGGACTTTCGCCGCGCAACACACGCAACGTGTTGAGCACGCCGTAGCTTAGCACATCGTGATCGTAGCCGCCCTCCAGCGCCGCCACCAGCCGGCCCGCACACACTTCTTCGCTCAGCCGGCACAAGGCGCCAACGATGTGGGCAAAGCCACGCAGCGAGACGCACATGCCGGCCAGTTCATCGACCCAGTGCGCGTCGAAGCCGGCTGACATCATCAGCAATTGCGGCCGGTATCGGCGCGCCAAAGGAACAACGATTTCATCCAGAACGCGCATATAGCCGTCATCGCCCACGCCGGGGGGAAGCGGCACGTTGACCGTGGTTCCCCGCCCCGCCCCGGCCCCGATCTCATCGACACGGCCCGACAACGGATACAACGGCAGTTGATGGATCGAGACGAACAACACACGCGGATCCTCGTAGAAGATCGACTGGGTGCCGTTGCCGTGATGCACATCCCAGTCCACAATCATCACCCGCTCAAGGGGCGTCGCGCGCGCGCCTGTCTCGTCAGCAGGCGCATCGCCCAGCGCGTATCTGGCGGCGCAGGCGATGTTGTTGAACAGGCAGAACCCTTCGCCATGATCGGCGAAAGCATGATGGCCGGGCGGCCGGACCAGCGCAAAGGCGCGATCCACATTGCCGGCCAGCACGGCGCGAACGGCCGCTATAGCCGCGCCTGCCGCCCAGGATGCAGCCTCGAACGATGCCGGGTTGATATACGTGTCCGGCCCAAGCATTGCGCCGCCGCGCGCTGCAAGCTGCTTCACCAGTTCAACATAGGCATCGACATGCGTGGCGCACAGTTGCGACGCTGTGGCTGCCACGAAGGGCAGGTTGGCCAGTCGTTCCAGCTCGCCCTGTTCGCGCAACAGCGCCATCACAGCCTCCAGCCGGGTGTGGCTCTCTGGATGCCGGGGCAGCGTGTGCGCCAGGAATACCGGGGCATACAGGTAGCCCGCGCGATATCTTTGGCTCAAGTGGCTCCTTTGCAAGCCGGAATTAATTCCGGCTTTACTTGCCGCCCGACACCGACGGCACGCGCCTGCGCCAGGGGTCGCGCAACATCAACAGCACCAGCCCGCTGCCGAGCAACAGAATTGCCGCATTGGCCACAAACGGGCCGGCGCGGAACTGATCGTACAAAACTCCCATGACCAGCGGGCCGATGACGCGCCCCGTTGACTGCGCCAGCGTATACAGGCCAAAGCCGATGCCCCGGCGCTTGCCGCCGGTCATATCGGCCACGAACGCCTGCTCGGCCGGCACCGCCGCCGAATAGCACAACGCCTCGATCATCGCAAACAGCGCCAGCGGCACAATGGTGGTGAGGAAAGGAATCACTGCCGAGAACAAGCCGCTCATGGTCAGACCCACGGCGATGGGCAGCTTGCGACCGAACCGGTCAGCAATCAGCCCCATGCGCGACGGCATAAACCCCCACACCAGCGAGGCCGGCAAATAGGCCAGCCCCAGCAGCACCAGATTCTGGGTGATGTGGTCCTGGATGAACTTCAGGATGAACGGCGCAATGCCGGCCGACGACGCGCTGGTGAGCGCGACAATCGCCATCAGCACGTAGAGCTGCCGGTCTATCTTGTCGGCTTCATGGCTGACCGGCTCGCCGGTTTCCGGCGCGCGGGCATAGGTCTCGCCCAGGCCAAACACGGCAATGGCGAGGCCGGCCAGCGCGCCAAACGCAAAGATCATAAACAGGATGGACCATGCGTCGGGCGTGATGCGCAGATTGCCGGCCTGGTCGAAGCCGGTGAGGAAGAGCACCGGCACGGCCAGCGCGCCGCCGTACAGGCCCCCGCGATACTGCGACTGCTCCGTGCTGCCAAAGCTGCCCCCGCGCCCGCTGCGCAAGGTCAGGTCGGCTGTCATAGCGTAGGCTGATAGCAGCATGGTTCCTGTGCCAAACCCCTGGGCCGTGCTGGCCAGAAACAACATGCCGATGTCGCGCGCCATCCCGTAGAACACCATCGACACAGCCACAATGATGATGCCCACAATCAGAAAGCGCCTGCGGCCATATAGATCCAGCGCGCGCCCGATGAGCGGCCGGGGCAGGGCCGTCGTCAGCGCGCCCACGGCAAACACGCCGCCCAGCTCAAGGCCGGACGCGCCAATCTCCGAGAGGTACACCGGCAGGCCAGCGGTGATGACGACGATCCCCAGCGATGACAATAGAATGGACAGTTGAAGCCTTCGCAGGGTATCCTGAGGCAACAGCGACCGCCACGTTGACTGGCCCGGCACTGGCATAGCTTTCCGATTCTACATGAGGCGTCTGCTTCAGGAACAGGCGAACAGACGAAGACAAGATAGCGGGCTGCCTGAGCCGGGCAGACGCTTATAATCGCCGCGTGCGCCGCCGTTTGTCAATCGCGCTGATGGTGTGCTCGCTGGCAGGTTGCTTCGGGGCTGGCTGCGCTTCGCCCGAACCGCCGCCCAGGCCGGTAGTAGCGATTGTGTGGCCGCCAGACGGCGCGCAACTCGAAACAGGCCGGCCTATCGATGTGCATGTCTCGGCTGCCGCGACCCGGGGCGTGGCGCTGTTGGAATTGCGCGCCGGCGATCTGTCCAGCAACGCGCTCGCATCCGAAGCCAATCCCGCGCTTTCATCGACCTTCTCCGCGCTGCTGCCGTTCACGCCGACACAGGCCGGCCAGGTCGTGCTGCTCGCAATAGCGCGGGACGCATCCGGGGCAACCAGCGCCCCCGCCAGCGTCAGTGTGCGCATCGTCGAACGGGTGGCGCTGCTCACGGGCCAAAATCAGCCAGCCGGCGCGGGCAGCAACACCGCTGCGCCAAATGGCGCCTGTCAGCCCGACGCCGACTTCGTGGCCGACATCACCATCCCCGACAACACGCCGATCGAGCGCAAGACACCTTTCGTGAAAACGTGGCGCGTGCGCAATTCCGGCTCGTGCGCGTGGGAAAATAACGTCGAACTGGTGTTTCTGCGCGGCGAACGCATGAGCGCCCCGGCGCGGGCGCCGGTCGCAGCCACCGCGCCGGGGGCCACCGTCGACATCAGCGTGGCTTTCGTGTCGCCAGACAAGCCGGGCGTCTATACCAGCACCTGGCAGCTTCGCAACCCGCAGGGTATCCTGTTCGGCAAGCCGATCTTCGCCGTGATTCAAGTACCGTAGATTTGAGATTGCAGATTGCAGATTACAGATTACAGACTACAGATTCCACTTCTGATTTCTTTATTCTGGCTTCTGACTTCTAACTTCTGGATTCTGTGTTCTGACTTCTGACTTCTGTATTCTGTATTCTGTATTCTGTATTCTGACTTCTGACTTCTGACTTCTGACTTCTGGATTCTGGATTCTGGACTATGGCAGAACAACGAACAACGACCATGACGCCTGAGCAGTTCGGCGATATCGCCACCCGACTGGAGCAGCAAGTGTCTCGCGCGATTGTCGGCCAGCGCGACATCATCCGACACACGCTGATCGCAATCATTGCCGGCGGCCATGTCCTGCTGGAGGGCCTGCCCGGGCTGGGCAAAACGTCGCTCGTGCGCGCGTTTGCCGACGCGCTCGACCTGCGCTTTTCGCGCATTCAGTTCACCCCCGATCTGATGCCGGCGGACATCGTGGGCACCGATATTCTCGAAGAGCAGGAGAGCGGCAAACGCGCGTTCCGCTTCCAGGCCGGCCCCATCTTCTCCAACCTGATCCTTGCCGACGAGATCAATCGCGCCACACCCAAGACCCAGTCGGCGCTGCTGGAAGCCATGCAGGAACGCACCGTGACCGTGCTGGGGCGCACCTACCGGGTCGAGCCGCCGTTTTTCGTTCTGGCAACCCAGAACCCCATCGAGATGGAGGGCACCTATCCCCTGCCCGAAGCCCAGCTCGATCGATTCATGTTCAAGCTCAACGTCACCTTCCCCACCACAGATGAGTTGACCACCATCATCGAGCAAACGACCGGCGACAAGGCCGCGCGGGCCCAGCGCGTAACCGATGGCAGGACGCTGGCAGCGATGGGCGCATACATCCGGCAGGTGCCGGCTGCTTCACAAGTAACGCGCTACGCCGCCGCGCTGATCGCCGCAACGCACCCCGACACCCCCGGCGCGACCGATATGGTCAAGCGGTACGTGCGGTTCGGAAGCAGTCCGCGCGGCGCTCAGGCGCTCCTGCTGGGCGGGCGTGTGCTGGCCCTGCTCAACGGGCGCTTCAATGTGGCGATCGACGATCTGCGCGCGCTGGCGCCGGCGGCAATTCGCCACCGCGTGCTGCTCAACTTCGAGGGTCAGGCCGAGTCGATTCGGACAGACGACATCATCCATTCTGTCATCGAATCCATCAAGACCCCATGAACAGGCCGGCGCTGCGAGTGCGCCGTGGGTCGCGCATCGGTCAGCAGCCTGAGGGGAGTCAGGAGTCAGCCAGCTTTGGGGCCGGCCGCTATAATTTTGAGTTTGAATGTGTAAGCTCACGCGGCGTAACCTGCTTCGGCTGGCGCTCGCGTCTGGCGGGGCGGGTGTTGCTGCCGCAGCTACCCTTCTGTACGGCCGCAGGGTCGAGCCGTACGGCTTGGTCGTCGAGCGCGTCGAGGCGCGCCCGGCGGGATTACCGCGCGAACTGGATGGGCTGACGCTGGGCCTGCTGAGCGACCTGCATCGCGGCGCGTATGCCAGCGAAGCGTTCATCGAAAGCGCTGCCAGGGCGCTGATGAATCTATCGCCCGATCTGATCGCCCTGACCGGCGATTTTGTGCACGGCTACAACTTCCAGGGGCCGTCGGTGGCGCGGGCGCTGCGCGCGCTCCACGCGCCGCTGGGCATCTACGCCGTCATGGGCAACCACGATCACTGGCTCGACCACGAAGCCATCGAAAGCGCGCTGCGCCGCCAGTTTGCCGATCAGTCATTCGAGGTGCTGCGCAACATGCGCGTCCGGCTGGACGCGCATGGCGTGCCGCTGCACATCGTTGGGGTGGATGACGTGATGGTGGGCCGGGACGACCTGGGCCGGGCGCTGGCCGGCATTCCGGATCGCCAGCCCGCCATTCTGCTGGCACACGAGCCGGACTTTGCCGACACGGCCTCGCGGCGCTACCCGTTTCTGTTGCAGGTGTCGGGGCATAGCCACGGCGGGCAGGTGCGTCTGCCGTTCATCGGCGCGCCGATTCTGCCGCCTCTGGGCGAAAAGTATCCGATTGGCCTGCAACAGGCCGGCGACATGCTCGTGTACACCTCGCGCGGCCTGGGCATGATCTACCCGCCGGTGCGCTTTATGTGCCCGCCCGAGGTGACGCTCATCACGTTGCGCGCCTGAAGGCGCATCAGCCCTTTATAATCGCGCCAGTGTCTCACAGCAATCACAACGACCCCGCCTCGCCAGATGAGCGGACGACTTCCTCGATGACTCAGGCCCCTATGGCGCCAGTATTGCGCGCTTCCTCCACCACACAACGGCGCCTGGTGTCGGCGCTGGGTTTTCTGGTTTTCCTGTGCGGCATGGCCGGCATGATCGGACTGGCGACCTATAGCGGCATGCAGGCCGGCGAGAGCGAACGAAACATCCGCAGCACCGCAACTGCGAACGCCTACCTGCTCACGCTGTTTCAACGCGGGCTGGATGAACTCAACAGAGGCAATCCAGTGCTCGCCCAGGCCTATCTCGAAGAAGCATATCGCATGCAGCCGGGCAATGCCGGCGTGCGCAACCTGATCCTGACCGCCCAGGTTGCGCAGACGCCAACGCCCACGCCCGTCCCGCCTACACCGACACCAGTTATTACCGACAAAGGCGAACTGCTGCGGCGCATGCAGGCTGCATACACGGAGCAGGACTGGGATACCGTCATCAGCCTGGGAGACCAGTTGCGCGCGCTTGACAGCGCCTATCAACAAGCCACCGTCAACGAATTGAGATACGGGGCGCTGGTGGCCAGGGGGTTGGCGCGCATTGCCGGCGACGAGATCGAAGCCGGGCTGTACGACCTCGACATCGCCGCAACGATACGACCGCTGGACAGCGCAACGGAAGGAACCCGTCAGATCGCGTCGCTGTATCAGGATGCCATCACGTATGTTGGGGCAGACTGGTCGCGGGCGATCAAACTGCTCAGGCAGGTCTACGGATTGTCGCCCGGCTTTCGAGATGTAGCCGGTCGGCTCTTCGAGGCATACCTGGGCGCAGGCGACGCCTATGCCGCAATTCAGGACTGGTGCCCTGCGGAGGAACAATATGCCGGCGCGCTGAGCATCCGCAACAGCCCGATTGTCGATGGCAAGCGCGCCGACGCCCAGCAACGCTGCCTGCTGGCGACGCCAATCGCCGTCACCAGCGGGGCCATCCAGGGTGTGCCCGGCATGACGGGCCGGCTGGCTTACGCCGCGTTCGACCCGAATCAGAGCTTTTACACGCTCTACCTGTACGACAGCGGCACGGGTCAGGTCAACACTATCGAAGCCGGCGGGATGCAGCCATCATTCCACCGCGCAGGCGGCATACTGGCCTACACCGTCGGTTCGGGCGCGCGCGCTTATTACACTGGCGGAGGCATTGGCACGCTGTACAACGGCGCGGCATCGTGGCCCAGTCTGTCGCCGGATGCCGGGCGGGTTGCCTTTGCGGTGTTCGAGAACGGCGTCTGGCGCATCTACATCGCCCCCACAAACGGGGCAACCGGGCCTGTCTTTCTCACCAACGGCACCCATCCAGCCTGGGGGCCAGCCGGCCTGATCGCCTATCAGGATTGCCCGGACGGCCAATGCGGCCTGTATGCAATCAACCCTGACAATACGCTGGACCGGCGGCGGCTCACCACGTCAGCCGGCGACCTCAGCCCGGCGTGGTCGCCAGACGGCAGTGAGATTGTATACGTGACCAACTTCACCGGCGCCTGGGAGCTGTACGCCGTATCGGTGGCCGGCCAGTTCCGCCAACTGACCAGCCTGGGCGGCGAGAAGAGCGGCCCCGTGTTCGCGCCCAACGGCGCCCAGATCGCGTTCGCGTCGAACCACGAAGGATCGTGGTCGATCTACATCATCAACGCAGACGGCAGCAATCTGCGCAAGCTGGGCAGCCTGGGCAGCAGCCATCCTTACTGGCAGAACGAACGGCTGGCGTGGGGGCCGTGAGGATTTTGGATTTTGGATTGACGATTGACGATTGACGATTGACGATTGACGAAAGAGCGCGCAGGCTTGTGAGGTCTGCGCGCTCTGCTCATTTTCGGCGCGGAAATTATCGGTTGCGCGGGCATCACCCGCCGAGGAACTGCCAGTACAGCTCGATCAGCGAGGTTCCCGCCACTTGCAAATACTCGACGCGGATGGCGTGCGTGCCGGCGCCCAGCCGGATGTCGCCGATCCACGTGCGGGCCGACTGCTCACCCCAGCGATCGATGACGAGTTGATCGTTCACATACACCCGCACACCGTCGTCTGAAGTGACAACGAAGCGGTACACGCCGGCGCCCAGATAGCGAAACTGTGAGAAACGCGCCGACCAGTAAGCGCCGGGCACGCCGACCACCGGCGACTTGCCGGCCCAGTCGAACTTCAGATTGTTGTAAGTTCGGGCGGCGGCCGGCGGGCCTTGCAACTCCATGTTGGTGAAAAACTCGGTGTGCCACGGGCCGTTGTTGCCACCGGGCGGTGGCTGTCCGCCCCCGCTCACACGCGCAAAGTTCAGCGCGATGAGCGCCTTGCCGGTTCGCTCCACGTAGTCCACGCGAATGGTGCGCACGCCGGCCGCAATTTCCACGTCAAACTGGGTATTGAGCTGCCCCACATAGGCGTACTGGTCATAGACAACGCTGTTGTCGATCCATACCCGGATGCCATCGTCCACTTTGAATGTAAAACGATAAACGCCTCCCTGCAGGGTCAATGTGCGAATAAAGCGAGCCGAGAAGTTGTCGGCGAACACGCGAGCCGGGTCTGGCGAGCCGAAGCCCCAGTCAAAATTGATGGCAGAAACCGTGCGCACCACGACGGGCGAGCCTGACTGTTCGGTATTGTTCCAAAACTCGGCATACCACGGGCCGGAGGGCGTTGGCTCTGGGCCGGGGGAGGGCGTGGGGCGCGGGATGCACAGCCGCTGGCCGACATAGATGCGGGTGGTGCGCAAGCCATTGGCCCGCTGAATCGCCTGAATGGTCACGTGATAGCTGTTGGCAATTCGGGTCAGCGTGTCGCCGCGCTTGACGACATAGTAGACGCACACGTAGTCAGCGCCGGCGGGTCGTTCCACAGTCCGCTCGGCAGGGCTTGCTGCAAAGCGGCCCGGAGAGGCAGCCTGCATCTGTTGCGGCGCAATGACAAACAACGACGCGCATAACATCAGAACAGACGTAAGAATACGAATGAGTCTTCGCGTTGGTTGATTCATACCGGTCAATCCTTTGGGCAAGCTGCCATTCCCGTTTTCCGGATCCGTCGCGCGCAGGCCAACGCCGAAGCCGGACATACGATTCGCTGAATCGACACTTCCTGGTCCTGAAGGCCCTCCAAACTGACGCGTATTGTACTATCCCTCCAGGTATAATGCTGTGCTTGCGCATCCGGCGCAAGCCGGATCATCTGGAGGCTACACTTGCGAATCAATAGATACCCGGCTGTCGCAGCGCTTACGACAGCGTTGTTGCTGGCAGCGTGCAGCGCAGAGCCGGCCACACTTCCCACTATCACGCCCTTCCCCGGCACCCCCACTTCTGGCGTCCCCACCCTTGCTCCGCCCAGAACCCCAACCCCGCGCGGAACGGCGGCAAGCGCGCCGGTGGCAGACAGCGCGCGTCCGTTCGCGGCGCTCACAAACGACGAGCGCGGCAGAATCCGAACTGAGCCGCCGCCGATCACCATCGACCCGGCGAAGAAGTACATCGCATCCATTCAAACCGAGAAGGGCGTGATCGAGGTGGAGCTTGACCCTTCCGCCGCGCCACAGACGGTCAACAACTTTGTCTACCTGGCTCAGAATGGCTTTTATGACGGGCTGACATTCCACCGCGTAGAGCCGGGCTTTGTCATCCAGGGCGGCGACCCGGCCGGCAACGGCACCGGCGGCCCCGGCTACAACATCCCCCCGGAAATCAAGCTGACCCACGAAGAGGGCGCGATCGCCATGGCGCGCACCAGCGGCCCGCCGGAGACGACGCCCAGCAGCGGCAGTCAGTTCTACATCACGCTGGCGCCCCAGCCCAGCCTGGACAACCAGTACACGGTTTTCGGCAAGACCATCAACGGCATGGATGTGGTCAACCGGATTGCCATCGGCGATCAGATCGTCCGCATCGATGTGCGCGCCAGTGATGGCGGGGCGGTCGCTGTCGCGCCGGCCGGCACGCCTGTGCCTCCGCCGCCGGCGACATGCCAGAGCTTTGCGCTCAATGTCAACGCCGCAGATCGCGCGCTGGGCAACCCGCAGGCGGTCAGCACGATGATTGAGTATTCGAACCCGCTGTGCCCGTTCTGCGCCCAGTTGCACGCGCCGCTCAGAAGCATGATGGAGCAGATCAGCGACACCGTGCGTCTGGCATACCGCTATTTCCCACTGACCCATGCCAACGACAAGGCGCGCATCGTCTCTCACGCGCTCGAAGCCGCCGGCAACCAGGATCGCTTCTGGCAACTGCTCGATATCGTGAGCGAGAAGCACAATGACCTCGACAGCCTCGATTTCGCCCTCATCACGGACACACTAAAGACCTACGCCCAGGACCTGGGCCTGAACCTGGCGCGCTTCGAGGCCGACCTTGCCAGCAGTGAGGTGGCTGCGCGCGTCGAGCGCGACATCCAATCCGCAGAAGCGTTGATGATCAACGGCACGCCCACCCTCTTCCTGGATGGCCGGTCGATCAACCCGGGCGTCTTCACCCAGCCCGAAGTCATCACCCAGGTGCGCGAATATATCGCCAACCGCCAACTGCAATTTGCCGGCCTGGGCGACAAAACGTTCGACTACGCCGGCCCGGAGCAGGTAGTGGAACCCGGCGCGCTGTATGAAATGACATGGGAGACGACCAAAGGCGGCGTGACGATCGAACTCGATCCGGCCCTGGCGCCCGTCAACGTCAACTCGATCGTCTACCTGGCCAAACAGGGATACTTCGACGGCTCGCCGCTGCTGCTCAACGACGATCAGATCGGCGCCATGCTGTTCGGCCCGATCAACCCCGCCGGCAACCCCGGCTACGATTGCAGCGTCGAAAAGCCAAAAGCCGGCGCATTCGCCGAAGCCGGCGTTGTTGCCCTGTACGGCTCGCCGGAACGCACCGCCGCGCAGTTCATCGTGACCTATCAGCCGGTGTCACAGTTTGAAGGGCAGTTCGTGGTCATCGGCAAAGTCACAGCCGGCCTCGATCTCCTGCAAACCATGACCGGCACCGTCGGCCTGGACACGATCGACCGCATCCAAAAAGTCACCGTCGTGAAACGGTAGGGGCAGCAGGGGCAGGGCTTGTCCCTGCCCAGGATCAGCGCATCCAGTCCGACAGCATGTTCGTCCACACGCTCACCGTTCGCTTCCGCGATCTGGATGCGCTGAACCATGTCAACAACGCGGTCTATCTGACCTATCTCGAAGAGGCCCGGCTGGCATTCTCCGCCGAGATGGGCGTCGACTGGTCGCGCTTTCAGGAGCAGGGATTCGTGCTCGCCCGCTGCGAAATCGATTACCACCGGCCGGCCCTTCTGGGTGACACGTTGCGCATCGAACTCGGCGTTGGCAACCTGGGCAGAAGCTCCTTCGAGTTTATCTATCGCGTCATGCGGGTTGACGACGGCCAACTGATCGCCGAGGCCCGCACAACCCAGGTATGTTTCGATTTCATCCGCAACCGGCCCGCGCGCCTGCCGGAGACATGGCGCGCGGCGCTGGCGCGACATCAGTCCTATGAACCAACAACGCCCCCCCGCCCTGCTGGCGCTTGAAGATGGCACGCTGTGGCCGGGATTCGGCTTCGGCGCTGCCGGTGAGACGACCGGCGAGGTCGTGTTCAACACCTCCATGACCGGCTACCAGGAAGTCATCACCGATCCCTCTTATCACCGTCAGATCGTCGTGATGACGACGCCCCACATCGGCAACGTCGGATGCAACCCGGAGGATGACGAATCGGCGCGCGCGTGGGTGGCCGGCTTTGTCGTGCGCGAACTCAGCCCGGTGGCGAGCAACTACCGCGCCCGCCAGTCGCTGGACGATTACCTGCGCGAGCGCGGTGTTGTCGGCATCACAGGGGTTGCTACGCGCCCGCTGGTGCGACATATCCGCACCCAGGGCGCCATGCGCGCCGCGCTCTCGTCGGTGAACACAGACGCCGAACGGCTGATCGAGATGGCGCGCCGCAGCCCCAGCATGACCGGCGCCGACCTGGCCCGCGAAGTCACCTGCGCCGAACCCTATCACTGGTCAGAGGGCGTCGACGCACAGTGGTATCCGGGCATGACGCGCAGCTCGACAGACGAGCCGGCTGGCTCCGCGAGCGGGCCGCTGGTCGTGGCCTATGACTTTGGCATCAAACACAACATTTTGCGATTGCTCGCGGCGCGGGGATGCCGAATCCGCGTTGTGCCGGCCACCACGCCGGCCAGCGATGTGCTGGCGATGCAGCCGGATGGCATCTTCCTCTCGAACGGGCCGGGCGACCCGGCCGCCTGCGACTACGCCATTGCGGCCACGCGCGAACTACTGGGCAAGGCGCCCATGTTCGGCATCTGTCTCGGCCATCAGATCATCGGACTCGCGCTGGGCGGGCAAACTTACAAGCTTAAATTCGGGCATCGCGGCGGCAACCAGCCGGTTGGCGCGCCGGCCACACTCGGCGAAGATCGCGCCATCGAAATCAGCAGCCACAACCACGGCTTCGCGGTCAGGGCCGAGGGGCTTCCGCCGGGCGTGGAGATCACGCACATCAACCTCAACGACGGCTGTGTGGAGGGGCTGCGCGCGAAGGACTTGCGCGTGTTCAGCGTGCAATACCACCCCGAAGCGTCGCCGGGGCCGCACGACGCAAGCTACCTGTTCGACGAGTTCATGCGCGCCATGCGCGCAAGGTAGAGTGGAGATGCCGGGAATCGAACCCGGGTCCGAAATGAACCCACCGCGAATGACTACGAGCGTAGTCGTCGTTTTAGTTTCGCATTGCGCACCCGCGACGACACGGTTAGCGCAACACCAGCTCGTGGTTTCGGCTGTCAGCCAGCAACCCGAACGGCCTACGAGCCTCGGCCGGGCGCCCGTTGGCTTTATTACGCCGCAACCAGATCCCACCAACGCGAGGCTCTGGGCGACGCCGGCGTCAATCAAGCGCCGGATGCCGTCTGGCTACCGCTTACGCGGCGACCGGAACAGCATTCCAGTTGACATTCTTGGCACTTAATGTGCTGCGCGCTGTTTAACGAGAGTCGCGTCTCGGCTCGCCACTCGGGGCCTGCCCATTCCGTCGAAGCCATTACATCCCCATGTGGAACCGGGATTATACCGCATGGGTCGGGTACAATCCAAGTCTGGTATGAACCCGGTTCAACACACCCCGCGCTGGCGCGCCTTCACATCCCTTGCGCTGATTCTGCTTGCAGTGTTGGGGGCAGCCATCAGACCGGCCTTTCCGGCAGGCGCTCAATCGAACCCGCTGGCCCGCATCGTCTCGCCCTCCAGTGAACAGTCAATTCGCGGCAACGTCACAATTCAGGGAACGGCCACCTCCGGCCAGTTTGTGCGCTACGAAATCGCCTACGCGGCAGAGCCAGACCTGGCCGCATGGATCATTATCGGCGGCGGCACGCAGCCGGTGGAAAACGGCGTCCTGGCCGTGTGGAACACCCGCCCGCTGCCAGATGGCGCCTATGCATTGCGCGCGCAGGTCATCAACGCCGACGGTTCGGTGTTCGAGGGATTTGTGCGCAACCTTAAAACCGCCAACGCCGGCAGTCAGCCTGCGCCCTCGACGCCGGAGGGAGCCGGCCAGCCGGATGAGGCAATCGGCAGCGCAGAGACAGATGCCGGCGCGGCTGAAGCATCCGGTTTTGATCTGGCTGCCATCCCGGCCGCATTCATGCGCGGCGCGCGCATGGCGCTGCTGGCCTTCGCGGCGCTGGGCGCATACGTCGCGCTCAAGCGTGTGATCGGTTTCTTCATGCGCCGACTGTTTGACAGGCCGGTGGACTACGGGCGCTGATTGCCGGTTCTCCGCCGGTTCTCCGCCGGTTTTCCATCACACAGACATGTCAGACCAGCACCCAATCGATCTTTCATCGCGCCGCTGGCGGCTCATCGTCGGCCTCGGCAACCCTGGCCGGCAATACGCAGAGACCCGCCACAACATCGGCTTTGCCATTGCCGACCTGCTGGCAGAAAAGTATGGGCTGAAGTTCACCCGGATGATGAATCGCGCCCTGATCGCCATCGGCGAGATCGAGGGCGAGAAGGTCGTGCTGGCCAAGCCGCAGACTTTCATGAATGACAGCGGCTCGGCAGTCGGCCCGATCGCGCGCTTCTACAAAATCGCCCTGCCCGATCTGATGGTCATCTACGACGAACTGGACATCCCATTCGCGCAGTTGCGCATGCGGCCCTTCGGCGGCAACGGGGGACACAACGGCATGAAGTCGATCATCGCTCGGTTGGGGTCGCAGGAGTTCCCTCGCCTGCGCGTGGGCATCGGACGCCCGCCCGGCAAAATGGACCCGGCCGGCTTTGTCCTGCAACCGTTCAGCGCCGCCGAACGCGAGGAGATGGCCGAAGCGAGCGAGCAGGCAGTCAAGGGCCTGGTCATCTGGCTGAAAAACGGGATCGACCGGGCCATGAACTTTGTCAACGCCGGCCCAAAGAATCGTGAAGAGGGCGCGCCGACGCGCCGGCCACAGGCTGACCCGGACTAATTGCCCGGCGCGGCGGTCGGCTGCGTTGTGGCCGGCGGCAGTTGCGGCAAGCGCGGGATTTCCGCTGCCGGCACGATCTCGACGCGCTGCGGGTCCCCGTCTAATGTCACAACCCGCGCAGACACCCAGGCCGGCTTGCCCTTCAAATCCACACGCCACCATCCCCGATCCTGCACAGCGCCGGTGACGGTGATGAACTCGCCCTGTTTGAGCACGCCAACAACCGCGTAGCCCAGCCCAGGCCCGAATCTGAGGTTGACAGCCGGCGTGCTACTTGCCGGCGTGACACGGGTGACAGGCAGCGGTGTGGGTGTGGGTGTAGGCGTTGGCTCCGCTGTGGATGTGGGCGCAGGCGCATCCGTCGGCGCACGTGTTGGCTCAGGCGATGGGGTGAGTGTGGGCGCCGGCGTGTGCGTTGGGGTGGGCAGCACGGTTGGCGTGGCAGTCGGCGCGGGCGCAGGGGTGTCGGTGGGCGTAACGTCTTGCGAGATCGGCTGCGCAGGAATGGGGGACGGCGCCACCGTGTGGGCCACCGTGTGGGCCACCGTGTGGCGCGGCGCGCGGGTGGGCCGTTGCGCCGGCGCTTGAGCAATGGCGCGCGTGGGTGTGCTGGCCGGCGTGGCAGGCCCATTGAACAGATACTGCGCCGGCATGGCAACCAGCGATATCAGCACCAGAATGCCGACGCCGCCGAGCGCCATTCCGCCGGCAGTGCGCGCGCGAGAACGGCGGGGAGTGCTGTGGTTACTTTTCACGCCTGACATGGCAGCGCGCCACCTCGTTAATCAGTATAGCAGAGGGGTGGATGACGCAACCGCTCATCGATCCTTCGCCACCCATCGGTCGATGATGCTGCGCAGCGCGCCATCCGCGCGCATGTCAGAGAGCGCCGCATTGAGCGCCGCCAGCAGGCTCGTGTTGTCACTTCGGACGGCAATCGCGTATAAGCGCGGCTCGATGCTGATCAGCGCCACATCGTCACCCGCCAGGTCTCTCGTTTCGCGCAGCGCAGCCCATGCCTCGACCAGCGCCGCGTCAACGCGGCCTTCCCGCGCCGCCGCCACTGCGCCGGCGTCGTCTTCCGTCGTGATGCGGCTCAGACGAGCCAGCCGGCGTTCCCAGTAGCGCGCCACGCGATCCGCCTCCGAACCCAGCGCCACCGCCACACGCCGGCCCTCCAGGTCGCGCGGATGCCGAATCGCCGGGTTTGCGAACACGACCAGGTGAATGCCGGCGTCGAAGTAGGCCGCGCTATAAGCGATCGTTGCTGTCCGCGCAGGATCGACAACCACTGCCGACACAGCAATATCATCCCGCTTGAGATGCAGGGCGTCGTACAACGCATCGTAGCCGACAGGATCGGGCTGCACGGCAAGCTGAAGCCGCCGCGCAATCTCGCGCGTCAACTCGGCGTCCAGGCCCTGCCAGCCGGCGTCATCAAAGAACGAGAAGGGCCGCCAGCCGGGGTCCATGGCCACGCGCAAAGCGCCGCGCGCTTTCAGTTCCTCCCACTGCGCGTCGGCTATTTGCGTCTCGCGCAAGCGCGACACTGCGGCCGGAATGGCGACTGCCAGCGCGCAGCACACCGTCAATGCGAGAACAATTTTGCGCGAGGCGCGCTTGCCAGTGGTCACGGCATCTCGATCCTGACAACCGGTCTAGCGGATGACCACCAGCGTGCCCCTGGGCGCCCAGGCGTACAGCCGGCGCGCGAACGACACCGGCAGGTTGACGCAGCCGTGGCTCATCGGGCGGCCAAAGTTGTTGTGCCAGTACGCGCCGTGAATGGCATAGTTGCCCGAATAGAACATGGCGTAGGGCACTCGCGGCAGATCATAGCCAGGGCCGCGCATGCGCACTGCGCTGTACTTTTTCTGAATGCGAAAGGCGCCGCGCCGGGTCGGTGTGCGCGCCAGGCCGCTGGAGATGGGAGAACCCATCACTGCCCGGCCATCTTCCCAGGCGATCAGCCGCTGTTGAGACAACACAATTTCAATCCACTTGCCGGGCCGGGCGCGCGCATCAGCCAGCGCCGCCTCGACGGATTCCGGCGCGCTGAGGCCGGGGTCAGCCGGCGCCGGGGAAGCCCCCGGCGCGACGGTCAGGGTCAGGATCAACGCCAGCAAGAGGTGGGCCGCGCGCGCCGCTGCTCTTGCAGGGTGGAGCGATTGAAGCCACATCTGGAATCGCTGCATGTCATCACTTCCTTTACACATAGGATGGATGGCGCGGTAGAGAGGCCGCGCCCTATGGCGCCTCTTCATTCAGATAACACAGAATGCCGTCCACAATCCCCTGGGCCACCCGCTCAGCCTTGCGAGTCAGGATGGTTCGGTCGAGATACAGGAATCCGGTCTCAATGATCGCCGCCGGCGTGGTGGGAGCAACCTCGTAGAAGGCGTGGTACCGCGTCATGTCGTAGGTGACGGTGTTGGCGTGGAACCGGAGACCGGTCGCGGCCTGATAGCGCGCAGTGAGACACGCAATCAGACGATCTTCGGCTTCGGGCAGCCGGCTGTCCAGCACGCGCGTGACCTTAAATCCGGTGGCCAGATCGTTGATGTAGGCGCATGAATCCGCGTGGATCGACACAAGCGCATCCGCCACATAGCCCTGCAGGCGCGGATCAAACTCGTCGAGAATATCGACGGTGTGCCCCTGCGCGCGCAACAGGCTGGCAACGCGCACGGCGTGATCGAAATTGACCTGCGCCTCTGTCAACCCGTCGGCGCACACGGCGCCGCTGTCGTTGCCGCGATGCCCGCTGACGATGCCGATGCGCGCTACGCCGGCGCCAGGCGTGGTCAGCATCGAGGCCGGCTCAGCATTGGACGCGCCCATGCGAGCGGCGCTTTGCAGCGCCGCAAAACCCTGCCAGTTCTGGGCGACGACCACGCCGATCAGCGCCACCGCAACCAGCACGATGGCCGCGACAAATGCGCGCCGGACGCCGAAGGGCAACTCAACGCTTGCCGGCGACGACGCATCGCCGTCACGGCGTGAGGCAGCGTTCCCGGGCAAGCCAGAATCGGCTTGCTCAGCAGACAAGCGGTGCGCCCCCTGCGCCGCCTGTCGCCGGCCCGCGCGCTGCGAGCGCCGAACCGCCGCGCGCTGAACGTTGGCCGCGCCCTGCGCCTTCTTCACAGTCGAGGCTTTCTTCATCCGGGTGAAATCCGATCCGGCGCGCTTTCCGGCGCGCTTTCCAGAGTCAGACTCATGACGCGCAGACGCGGCCTGGCCGGTTGAAAGCCAAACCGGCGATAAAGGGCCAGCGATACTGCGTTGCTGGACTGCGTGTTCAGCGTGACACTTTGCACAGCGCCGTCATCGAGCAGCCGGCCCAGCGCGCTGTGGAGCAACGCCGATCCGATGCCCTGCCCCTGCCGGTCTGGACTGACGGCCAGTCGCGCAATGTGAGCCTCATCGCCGAAACGGGTCGCCAGAACATAGCCGGCTATCTGTCCGGCCCATTCAGCCACCTGCAACACCGAGGCGACTCGCCACGCGCGGACAAAAGTCTGCGCAGACAGGCGCCATTCCGGGTCAAAAGCGCGGGCGTCCACACCGAGCACAACAGACATGTCGGACGTTTTCGCCGGCCGCGCGTGGATCTCAGGCGCCGGACACAGCGCGCGCGGGTCAGCGCGCCAGTCTGCCCGTCGCAGCGCAAGCGTCACCACATCATCCACATGCCGGAAACCCAGATCACGCAGATAGGATGTAAGCCAATGAGCCGGCTCGGTGACGCACATCAACCGGCGCGCGCCGGCCTGTTGCAGGGCAACACGGCACGCCTGGAGCATGTTGCGAACAAGCGGCGTGGCAGACACACCGTCACGAATGGCGCACCAGCGCAACCAGGCCACATCGGCGCGGGCGCTGGCCAGGCGATTGATATCGTCGAGCGCGACCGGGGCCGCGAGCATTGCGCCATGCAACTGCTGTTCGCGCCCGATCGCAATGAACGCATCGCTGGCCGCCCATTCTTCCACAAGCCACCAATCCAGCCGGTCAAAGACGCGGCGATTCGCGGCCAGGTCTGTCAACGCCGCTTTACCATAGTCCGAGACCAGCCCCAGCCGGAAAGCAGGCTGTTCGCTGATCAGCACAGGCGCGCCTACAGTGTCCATTGGTGCTGGCCGACTGTATCATCCGCATCAGGAGATGTCAAAGGCCGGCGCGCATCGCGCATCTGCGCGCGCGAATTGCATTCGCATCAAACTACAATCCCTCACATGCGCGTCGCATTGACAGAGATGTCGCCCGGCGGCGAAGCGGTTGGGCGGGCCAACGGGTTGGTCGTTTTCGCCCGCTACGCCCTGCCGGGCGAAGAGGCAGAAGTGACCATCACCCATCGCCGCAAGAGCTGGGCGCGCGGCACAGCCACTGAGATTGTTCGCGCATCACCTGCTCGTGTGGCGCCACCCTGCCCGCACTTTGGCGTGTGCGGCGGGTGCGAGTGGCAGCACGCCGCCTACGACGCGCAGATTGCGTTCAAGACGCAGATCGTCAGGCAACAACTCGCGCGCATCGGCAAATTGCCGGATGCCGAAGTGTTGCCGTGCCTTCCCTGCCCGCTGCCCTACGGCTATCGCAATCACACGCAGGTCGCAGTGGCTGCGGATGGGGCGATTGGCTACCGCGAGGCCGGCTCGCAGCGCGTCACGCCGGCGCGCGTCTGCCCCATCCTCGACCCCTCTCTGGAGCAGCTCCTGCGCTTCCTCATTGAGGCGGACATTCACCCACCCGACCATCTGCGCGAGATACACCTGCGGGCCGGCGTCGCAACCGGCGAGCGGATGATTGTGTTCGAGCTTGACCGTGAGGCGCTCGATGAGGCTGCCCGGCAGGTGGCCGGCCTGCCGGCGCCGCCAGACACAGCCATCGCAGTGAGCACAGCCGGCGGAGAAACGCGCATTGTGGTCGGTAATCCGCGCCTGCATGAGCGCGTGGGGGACATCACCTACGCCTACTCGGCAACAACGTTCTTTCAGGTAAACACCGTTATGGCCGGGCGACTGGTAGAAACAGTGATGCAGGCGCTGGAGCTGAGCGGGACGGAACACGTGCTGGACTTGTACTGCGGGGCCGGCCTGTTCACGGCGCCCATCAGCGCGCGCGCCGGCTATGTGTTGGGCATCGAGTCCGGCCGGGGGGCCGTGCGAGATGCGCGAGACAACCTGCGCGACCGCGCAAACGCAACGGTGATCGAAGCGGATGTGAAGCGCGGCCTGCTCGACTATGATGTCCGCAAACGGGCGTGGCAGCGCGTGGTGATGGATCCACCCCGGGCCGGCATCGACGCTGAAGCACTGGCACACGTTGCGGCGATCGGCGCGGCGCGGCTGGTGTATGTGTCGTGCGATCCGGCCACACTGGCGCGCGACGCCGGCCGGCTGAAAGACCACGGATACAACCTGCGGAGTGCTCAACCGCTCGATCTGTTCCCGCAAACCCACCACGTCGAAACCGTGGCCGTGTTCGACCGAATGCAGGGCAAGCCGCCTGGCTTGCCCTTGCCCCCGCCCGCCGGGACAAGCCGGCGGCTTGTCCTACAACACGCTATCAGACCGCCGAGCGCCGATAAACCGTGAAGTTCAGCGTGACACGGTCGAAGTAGCCATTCGGGGGATTGCCATCGGCGTTGTATTGCAGGCCGGTGACCTGAATGTGGACGCGCAAGGTCGAGGTGAGCACTTCGATCACGCCGTTGTTCTGCGCCAGCACCGGCTCGCCGCGCGCGGTCAGCTTGCTGCGAATGGTCGGCTCTCTGTAGGCGTACTCGCTCAGGAGCACTTTGGTCGTGCTCTGGAAGTCGTTCTTGTCGAACACCCACACCGCCAGCGCCGAGACGCGCGCCGGCGTGTCCAGACCCAGACGATCGGCAATGCTTGCGCCGCACTCGCCGATCAGTTCGCCCATCGCGCCGTTAATGGCGAAGTCCTCATCGAACTGGTCGTCGCCATGCACATACGTGCAGGGCGGGAAGGTCACCAGCGTTGCCTCAGAAGCAGGCGCCGTGACGACTGTGGGGGCCGGCGCAGGAGGCGGGCCGGGCATGAAAGGCGCCACCGGCGGCGTGTACGGCGCGCGCTGCTCGGCGATGCGCCCGGCATCAAGCGACGACGCATCTGTTACGTGTGTCGGGGAGCTGATATCCGAGCTGGTGTACATCTGGCGTCCATTGGCCGACTTGACTACCGTGCCCACCGCTTTATCAACCAGAATCACCACGCCGCCGGCCACAACGCCTACCAGCACGACGAGAATACCGCCGATGAGACGGGATCGGTTGCGCGCCTGAACAGGCTCGCCGGGCTGGATATCCTCAGGCTTTGGCCCCTGGCCGGTCTGTATCACAGTCTGCAATGCCTGCTCCAGAGCAGTCATCGCAATCTGATCGTTCTCGGTGAAACGCCGCAGCGCCGGATCGCGCTGGATGTCCAGGCGGGCCACTTCATTCGCCAACCTGACCATCTCATAAGCATCCTTGAGAGCGACATCGCCGGTGGTCACGCCGAGCAGATCATAGGACTCCTGCAAGGCTGCTTCGTTCCCGCCCAGCGCGCGGAAACGATTCGCCACACGCGAGACGTAAATCTCACGATACTGTGGATATTCCCTGCCCACAGCAAGGTTGTATGGCGGCGAATCCCGAAGAACCAGCTCCGGCGGGACCCAGGCGTAGTAGATATAGATGCCCCCGCACAGGCCAACAATCAGGCCGGCCAGAAATGCTGTGAAGATAGACAAGCCGCGATTTACTTTCATGAACCCGCCTCTCCTTGCGTCCGATTCTACTCGCAGATCAGGTCTTGACAAGAAACGCCCCAGCCATTATTCTATCGGCCATTCTAAAACCGAATACACGCGCTCAACCTGAGCGTCGGCTCTTATCCAGAGAGGCAGAGGGACCGGCCCTGTGAAGCCTCGGCAACCTGAGTTCAAGGTGCCAACTCCGGCAGCAATCGGCTGGAAGATAAGAGAGGCGAGCATAACGCAACTTTGCAAAGCCCTCTTGTCGTATCCACGCAAGAGGGTTTTTGTTTGCCCTGGCAGGCTATGGATGCCGGCATGTGGATAAGGCGACGCCCGGAACACAGTATGCAAACAGACCTTTCTGAGACAAACGCCGGTCAGGGGCCCCGGCCGGGACGTTTGCCGATGAAAAGTCTGATTCGCAGAATGAAATGACTGGGAAAGTTAAACACTGAGGAGAATGAATTCAAATGGCTGAAGAGCACAAGTTTCACTTCGATACCCTGTGCCTGCACGCTGGCACACAACCCGACCCGGCCACCGGCTCGCGCGCTGTGCCGATCTACCAGACCACCTCGTATCAATTCAAGAACACCGACCATGCGGCCAACCTGTTCGGCCTCAAAGAGTTCGGCAACATCTACACGCGCATCATGAACCCGACCAACGACGTGGTCGAGCAGCGCCTGGCCGCGCTGGAGGGCGGCGTGGGCGCGCTGGTCACGTCGTCCGGCCAGGCCGCTGAAACACTGGCGATCCTCACGCTCGCCAAAACCGGCGATCACATCGTCAGTTCAGCCTCGCTCTACGGCGGCACGTACAACCTGTTCCACTACACCCTGCCCCGCGTGGGCATTGAAGTGACGTTCGTCGACCCAACCGACCCGGAAAACTTCCGCAAGGCCATACGCCCAAACACAAAGGCCATCTACGGCGAAACGGTCGGCAATCCCAAACTGGATATCTTCCCGTTCGAAGCGGTGGCGAAGATTGCGCACGAGAACAGCCTGCCGTTGATCATCGACAACACCACGGCCACGCCGTACCTGGTCCGGCCGTTTGAATGGGGCGCGGACATTGTGATCCACTCCACGACCAAGTACATCGGCGGGCACGGCCTGTCGATTGGCGGCGTGATCGTGGACAGCGGCAAGTTCGACTGGTCGAAGAGTCCTCGGCACACCGACTTCAACGAGCCGGACCCCAGCTATCACGGCCTGGTGTACTCGGCGGCGCTTGGCCCGATCGCCTACATCATCAAGGCGCGCGTGCAACTGCTGCGCGACATCGGCGCGTCGCAGTCTCCGTTCAACTCCTTCCTGAACATTCAGGGGCTGGAGACGCTGCCCCTGCGCATGGAGCGACACATTGCCAACGCCAACGCGGTGGCGGCGCACCTGGCGCAAAGCCCGCACGTGTCATGGGTCATTCACCCCAGCCTGCCCAACTATCCGCAGAAAGAAGAACTCAAGCGCATCGCGCCCAAAGGGCTGACGGCGCTGATCGGGTTCGGGATCAAGGGCGGGCGCGAGGCCGGCCGGGCGTTCATCGACAACCTGAAGCTGTTCTCGCACTTAGCCAACATCGGCGACGCCAAGTCGCTGGCGATCCATCCGGCCACCACCACGCACTCGCAGTTGACGCCGGAGGAGCAGGTCAGCACCGGCGTCACCGACGATTTCGTGCGGCTGTCGATCGGCCTGGAGGACGCGCGCGACATCATCTGGGATCTGGATCAGGCGCTGGCGGCAGCCACCGCGTCGGTCAAGGCATGATCGTTCAAACGCAATACGTCACGTTCGAGCGCGAGCTGAGGCTGCACAGCGGCGCGACGCTGGGGCCAATCACGCTTGCCTACGAAACATATGGCACACTCAATCAGGATCGCAGCAATGCGATCCTGATTTGCCATGCCTGGAGCGGCGATGCCCACGTAGCCGGCTACCACACGCCGAACGACCCCAAACCGGGCTGGTGGGATGACGCAGTCGGGCCGGGCAAGGCTTTCGACACCGACAAATACTTCATCGTGTGCTCCAATACCATCGGCGGCTGCTCCGGCAGCACCGGCCCGGCCAGCATCGATCCCAGGACAGGCAAGCCCTACGGCCTGTCGTTCCCCATCGTCACCATCCCCGACATGGTGGAGGCGCAACGCTGGTTGATGGATCATCTGGGTCTGTCCTCCTGGCTCACCGTCACCGGCGGCAGCATGGGCGGCATGCAAGCATTGCAATGGGCCGTGTCCTACCCGGAGCGCACGCGCAGCGCGATGGTTCTGGCAGCCACCGCCGCGCTCTCGCCTCAGACCATCGCGCTGAACGAAGTGGCCCGGCAGGCCATCTATGCCGACCCGAACTGGAACAAGGGCGACTACTATGGCCGCACACCGCCCAACGCCGGGCTGGCCGTGGCGCGCATGATCGGCCACATCACCTTCCTGAGCGACGCCTCGATGCGCGAGAAGTTCGGGCGCCGGCTGAAGAACGAGAAATTCGGCTACAGCTTCGAGACCGAATTCGAAGTGGAAAGCTATCTGCGCTACCGGGGCAACGCCTTCACCAAACGCTTCGACGCCAACGCATTCCTGTACCTCAGCAAGGCGATGGACTACTTCGACCTGGCCTATGGACTGCCGTCGCTGGCCGGCGCGTTTAGGCACATTACAGACACGCGCTTTCTGGTGGTCAGCTACACATCCGACTGGCTCTATCCGTCCTGGCAGTCCAAAGAACTGGTGCGCGCGCTGCTCCAAAACGGCCTGGATGCCACCTATGTCGAGATCGACAGCAACTACGGCCACGACGCATTCCTGTTGGAGGTAGATCGCCTGGCCGAGATTACGCGCGATTTTCTCAAGCGCGTGGAGACAACGGATTGGCGAATCACCGTCTCGATCTAGAAGCCATCATTGACCTGATTCCGTCAAAGGCGCGTGTGCTCGACCTGGGCTGCGGGGATGGTCTGCTGCTGGCGCTGCTCGCGCAACGCCGCCAGGTGGTGGCGCGCGGTGTGGAGCTGGTCGAGGCCAATGTGCGCGCCTGCATTGCGCGCGGCCTGTCGGTGCGGCAGGGCAACATCGAAGAGGGCCTGGCCGACTACGGCGACGGCGCCTTCGACTATGTGATCCTGAGCGAGACGCTGGCCTACCTGGACCAACCTTTAGCCGTGGCGAGAGAAATGCTGCGCGTGGGCCGACACGCGGTGATCTCGTTTCACAACGCCGGCTACTGGGCAGATCGCTGGCGCGCCCTGCGCGGCGGCGGAACCGGCCATGACTTGTGTTCGGGCGAGCCGCGCGCGCGCGCCATCACCCTGTCGCAGTTCGCCGAATTTGTGAACTGCGCCGGCGCGCGCGTGGAACAGCGCGTCTTCGTCGGCGAGCGAGGCCGGGTGCGACACTGGCCGGCGCTGCTTGCCAGAATCGCCGTTTACGTCATCAGCCGATCGTGAATGTGGTATCGTGCGCGCTGCGCCCTAAAGACCGCACAGAACTTTGGGGGCAGCGTTGTTCCCATGTTCTACGATGAAGCAGAAATTACCGTTGTGGCCGGACGCGGCGGCGACGGTGTCGTGAGTTTCCGGCGCGAGTCGATGACGCCGCGCGGCGGGCCGGATGGCGGCAACGGCGGGCGCGGCGGCGATGTGATCCTGGTTGTCAACCGGCATCTCAACACGCTCTCGCCGTTCCGATACCAGCGCAAATTTGTCGCGCCGGACGGCAAGCCGGGGCGCGGCAAAAACCAGACCGGCCGCTCCGGCAAGCCTCTGTATATCAACGTGCCGCCGGGCACCGTAGTGCGCGATGCCAACACCCATGCCATCCTCGCCGACCTGGTGAGCGCAGGCCAGCAGGTCATTGTGGCCCACGGCGGACGCGGCGGGCGCGGCAACGCCATGTTCGCCACCCCCAGCAACCAGGCGCCGCAAATGGCCGAGAATGGCACGCCCGGCGAGACGCGCGATCTGCTCCTCACCCTCAAGCTGATCGCCGACATCGGCTTCGTGGGCATGCCCAACGCCGGCAAGAGCACCCTGCTCGCCTCACTCACCGCCGCAAAGCCCAAAATCGCCAACTATCCCTTCACCACGTTGCAGCCCAATCTGGGCGTGGCCGAGATCGACGCCACGCGCACCGTCGTGCTGGCCGACATCCCTGGCCTGATTGAAGGCGCCAGCCAGGGGGCCGGCCTGGGCGTCGAATTCCTCAAACACATCGAGCGCACGCGCGTGCTCATCCATTTGATCGATGGGCTGAGCGAAGACCCGCTGCGCGACTACGACACCATCCAGAAGGAGCTGGCCGCATTCGGCCATGGCCTCAGCGAAAAACCGCAGGTGCTGGCGATGAGCAAGATGGACCTGCCCGACGCGCAGGCCGCCTATGAGCTGTATTGCAGAAACAACCCGGCCTCGCCGCTGCGCGATGCCCTGCCCATCTCCGCCGCCACCGGCAAAAATGTGCGCGCCCTGCTGGAACAGGCCGTGCGCGTGCTGGACGAACTGCCCCCTATGCCGGTTGAAGAAGCGGCCGCCATGCCAGAACTGACCCCCAGCGAAAGCGAAACAGGCTTCACGATCACGCGCGAGGGCGGCGGCTTCCGCATTGACAGCCCGCTGGTATTGCGGCGCGTCGAAACAACGCGCTGGGATCTGGATGAAGCGACGCAACGCTTCCAGCGCTTTCTCGAACGAACCGGCATCACCGCCGAGTTGGAGGCGCGTGGCGTCAAGCCCGGCGACACCATCTACATCGGCGAATACGAACTGGAATGGGGCGAGTGAACGTGTCAATTGACGATTGACGATTGACGATTGACGATTGGCAATTGACGATTGACGGTCATACGCGTCCGACATGCCAACCTCTGGAATCTGAAATCCAAAATCGGGAAGATGCGCATTGGCGTTCTGGGCGGCACATTTGACCCGCCCCACATCGGGCACCTCGTCATCGCCGATCAGGCGTGCGCCCAACTACGGCTGGATAAAGTATGGTTTGCCCCGGCCGGCGACCCGCCGCACAAGGGCGACCACGTTACGCCGGCCGAGCATCGCGTCGCCATGCTGCAACTCGCCATCGAGGACAACCCCTGCTTCGAGTTGTGCCGGGTAGATGTCGAACGCCCCGGCCCGCACTACAGCTTCGAGCTGGTGGAAATCCTCCGCGCCCGGCATCCCGGCTGCGCGTGGCATTTCATCATCGGCGCGGACTCATTCATGGAGATGCCGCGCTGGCGCAGCCCGGATCGGCTGGTCGCACTGGCGCGGCTGGCTGTGGCAAAGCGCCCCGGCACGGTGATCGACGCCGGCCAGGTCGAGCGCGCCCTGCCCGGCATTCTGCAACGCGTCGACTGGATGGACACACCGCTGATCGACATCTCATCCACCGACCTGCGCCGGCGAGTGCGCGCAGGATGGCCGCTGCGCTACATGATGCCGCAGGCAGTGGCAGCATACATCGAACGCGCTCAACTGTATCGTTGATGCGCCTCGATAGCTTCGACACACTCAGCCCCCATTGCGCCGAAAAGTGGCACACTATGCGCGCCGGACGCGCGCCTTTGCAATTGCGCCGGCCCCAATAAAAAGGAGAAAAGCGATGCCCATCCAGATCGGTGTCCTCGGTTTCGCGCACGGTCACGTCACCATGTACTGCAACCAGTGGCGCGACATCCCGGCGCATGACATTGCCGTGACCGCCGGCTGGGACCACGACGCAGCCCGGCTTGAACAAAATGCCGGGACGTATGGATTTACCCCCTACACAAACGCGCAGGCGCTGCTGGCTCAGGCCGGAGTCGATGCAGTGGTGATCGCTGCCGAAACATCGTTGCACGCCGAACTGGTCGAGCAGGCCGCCGCAGCCGGCAAGGCCATCATCCTGCAAAAGCCGATGGCGCTGACCCTGCCCGAGGCCGATCGGATCGTGGCGGCAGTCAACCGGCACAGCGTCCCGTTCAGCATGGCCTGGCAGATGCGCGTCGATCCGCAAAACCTCCAGATCAAAACACTGCTGCAAAGCGGGCAGTTCGGCAAGGTCTTCATGGTGCGCCGGCGGCACGCGCTGAACACGCACGAATGGCCGACGTTCACCTCGTTGTGGCACAGCAAGCCGGAGTTGAACCGCGACATCTGGGCCGACGACGCTTCGCACGCCATCGACTTTATCTACTGGCTGCTGGGCGCGCCGGAGACGGTAACGGCAGAGATCGACTCGCTGTATGACCCGCGCGTGCCGATGGACAACGGCATCGCCGTGTATCGCTATCCTGGCGGGCCAATCGCCGAGGTGGTGTGTTCGTTCACCTGCCCGGCCGCCGAGAACACCGTCGAGATCATCGCCGAAAAGGGCAGCATCATTCAGAACTATGGCGATGTGCCGAGCTGCAACGTGCCGCGCCCGCAGAATGCCGTCGGGTTGAAATGGTATCTCTCGGCTGACAAGCAATGGACGCCCAGCGAGATTGCCTCTCCGCCGAATCATGGGCATCGGATCGCGGGGCTGGCCGGCCCGATCGCCGAGTTTCTGCGCGGCAAACGCCCGCCCATCGCCACCGCCGAGGAAGGCCGCATGGCGCTGCGCATGACGCTGGCGTGCTATGTGTCCACGCGCGAAGGCCGGCGCGTCCGCATCGACGACCCATCCGTGCAGAACGTGTAGGGGCAGGAACAGGGGCAGGGACAAGCCCTGCCCCTGCCATGATGGTTACCGATCACAACAAGCCGGGCTGCCGGGGCGGCTCGTAGGGCAGGCCCAGGTGTTCGCAGGCGCGCTGGTTAGCGACGCGCCCGCGCGGCGTGCGATCGAGGAAGCCAAGCTGCAAGAGATACGGCTCGACCACATCCATGACGGTGTCGCTCTCTTCGCTGATGCTGGCGGCGATCGTCTCCAGGCCCACCGGCCCGCCGGCGAACTTCTCGATGATCGTGCGCAACACACGCCGATCGAGGTCGTCGAGGCCAAGCGGATCGACCTCCATCAGCGTAAGCGCCTCCACCGCCAGCGCCGGCGTAATGTAGCCATCGGACTTGACCTGGGCGTAGTCGCGCACGCGCTTCAGCAGGCGCAGCGCCACACGCGGCGTGCCGCGCGCGCGCCGGGCAATCTCGGTCAAGGCCAGGGGGTCGATGCCGGTGTTCATTAATCGCGCTGCGCGGGCCACGATCTGCTCCATCGCATCGAGCGGATAGAAATCCACGCGGAAGGTGGCGCCAAAACGGGCGCGCAAGGGCGCCGTCATCAGGGCCAGCCGGGTAGTCGCGCCAACCACGGTGATGGGCGGCAGCTTCAGCCGCACGCTGCGCGCGCTGGGGCCTTTGCCGATCACAATATCGAGCGCGTAATCCTCCATGGCCGGATACAGGATCTCCTCGACCGCGCGGTTGAGGCGGTGAATTTCATCGATGAACAACAGGTCGTTTTTGCGCAGATTGGTGAGGATGGCGGCCAGGTCGCCGGCGCGCTCGATGGCCGGGCCGGAGGTCACGCGCAGGTTGGCGCCCATCTCATGCGCAATCACATGCGACAACGTTGTTTTGCCCAGCCCTGGCGGGCCATAGATCAGAATGTGGTCGAGCGCCTCGCCGCGCGCGCGGGCAGCGTGAATCAGAATGCGCAGGTTGTCGCGCACCTTATCCTGGCCGATCAGATCGTCCAGTGTGCGCGGGCGCAGCGCGCGATCCAGCGCCCCATCATCCGCCGGCTGGCTCTCGCCCGCCACCAGGCGCGATTCGGAATCCTTGTTGTGCGCGGCCATGCGCGGGATTATAGAACAATCGTTCGCACTGTTAAAATCTGCTCATGCCATTCCTGATCGACGGCCACAATCTGATCGGCCAGATGCCGGACCTGTCATTGAGCGACCCCCATGACGAGGACAAGTTGATTGCGCGCCTCAGGCTGTTTGCCGAGCGCGCCAACAAGCGCGTCACCGTCGTGTTTGACCCCAACCCGGCTGACACGACCCCGCGCATCGGGCCGGGCCGGGCCAGGCTGGGCAATCTGACCGTGCTCTATGCCCTGCCCGGCAGCAAAGCCGACGATGTGATTCGCAACATGGTGGGCGAGATCAGGGACAGACAGGGATGGATCGTGGTCACCTCTGACGCGGCTGTGGCCGGCTTCACCCGCGCAACCGGCATCCGCGTCGAGTCCTGCCCGGCGTTCCTCAAACGCCTGCGCGACGCGCTGTCTGAGCGCCCCGCCGGCGAGAAACCCCAGGCCGGCGCCCGCGAGATCGACAACTGGGCAGACGTGTTCAAAGAGCCGCAACCATCGGCAGATCACAAGCCGGTCGCGCCGCCGAGCAAACCCCCTCTCCCCAAAAAGAAGAAAAAGTCGGAAATCCTGGCCGAAAAGCTGCGCAACGTTCGGCCCCTGGTTTGACCGAAGTGTGCTATCTTTCCGGCTTTGAAAATTCCGGCGGCTCAACCGAGCGCCCCAGGCCGGCCTGCGCCTGCGCGCGATCGGGCAGCAACCGGCCTGTTTGTCACCGTAAAACGGAGTGCCATGAACGCCCCTGTCACACACCCGAAATTGATTCAATGGATACAAGATGTAGCCGAGCTGTGCCAACCGGAGCGCATCCACTGGTGCGACGGGAGCGAGGCGGAGTACGACCGGCTGATGCAACAGATGGTCGCTGCCGGCATGGCGACACCGCTCAACCCCGCCAGGCGCCCCAACAGCTTTCTCTTCCGCTCTGACCCGAGTGACGTGGCCCGCGTGGAAGATCGCACCTACATCAGCGCATCATCGCGCGATGACGCCGGCCCGAACAACAACTGGATCGCGCCGGACGAGCTGAAAGCCGTCATGCGCGGCCTGTACGCCGGCTGTATGCGCGGTCGCACCCTGTACATCATCCCCTTCTCGATGGGACCGCTCGGCTCGCCCATGGCCCGTATCGGGGTTGAGCTAACCGACAGCCCCTACGTCGTGTGCAATATGCGCATCATGACCCGCATGGGGACGAAGGTTCTGGAGGCGCTCGGCAGCGACGGAGAGTTTGTGCCCTGCCTGCATTCGGTCGGCGCGCCGTTGGCGCCGGGCGCCGCAGACAAGTTGTGGCCGTGCGCGCCGATCGATCACAAATACATCAGCCACTTCCCGGAGGAAAACCTGATCTGGTCCTTTGGCTCCGGCTATGGCGGGAACGCGCTGCTGGGCAAGAAATGCTTTGCCCTGCGCATCGCCTCGGCCATGGCCCGGCGCGAAGGCTGGATGGCCGAGCACATGCTGATCGTGCGTTTGATCAGTCCGCAGGGGCGTCGGTTTCATATTGCCGCCGCGTTCCCGTCGGCCTGCGGCAAGACCAACCTGGCCATGCTGCGCCCCACCCTTCCGGGCTGGAAAGCCGAGTGCATCGGCGACGATATCGCCTGGATGTGGATTCATACGGATGGGCGCCTGCACGCCATCAACCCGGAAGCCGGCTTCTTCGGCGTCGCGCCCGGCACATCCTATCAATCGAATCCGGGCGCAATGGACACATTGAAGGCGAACATCATCTACACCAACTGCGCCCTGACCGACGACGGCGATGTGTGGTGGGAAGGGATGAGCGAACCGCCGGCGCACGCCATCGACTGGCTGGGCTGCGACTGGCATCCCGGCGAGCGCCACACCGCCGCGCATGCCAACGCGCGCTTTACCGCGCCGGCGGCGCAGTGCCCGGTGATCTCGCCCGACTGGGAGCACCCCGACGGCGTGCCGATCGACATCCTGATCTTCGGCGGCCGGCGCTCGCAGGTCATGCCGCTGGTCACCGAAGCGTTCGACTGGGATCATGGCGTGTTTATGGGCGCAACCGTCGCTTCAGAAACCACAGCCGCCAACATCGGGGCCGTTGGCAAACTGCGCCGCGATCCCTTTGCCATGCTGCCCTTCTGCGGCTACAACATGGCCGACTACTTCCAGCATTGGTTCGACATGGGCGACCGACTGGGCGGCAAAGCGCCGCGCATTTTCTACGTGAACTGGTTCCGCAAGAGCGCCGAGGGCAAATGGCTGTGGCCGGGGTTCGGAGAGAACAGCCGTGTGCTCAAATGGATGTGCGAGCGCGTCGAGGGCAAGGCACAGGGCAAGCGCACGCCCATCGGCATCCACCCGCAGGCGGGCGAACTCGAACTGGCCGGCCTGGACATCCAGCCCGATCACCTGGAGCAGTTGTTCCGGGTTGATCCGGCAGACTGGCGATGCGAGGCCGCCGACATCGCGCAATACTTCCAGACGTTCGGCGCGCGGCTGCCGGCCCGCCTGCAAGCGCAACTGGATCGGCTTCGAGCGCGTCTGGCGTAGAGAGACGCTGGCGCGCAATGTAGGCGCGCCTCTCCCTCTTGCTGACATCGACAGGTGTCGGACTTCTCGGAGAAGTCCGGCACCTGAGCGCCTGCCAGGACAGGCTCTAAGCCTGCGCCGAAGCAAGCATAGAACCAGACTCAACGGCATGGCCGTTGGTGACAATCCAGGCCGCGGTCTGCTGCACTGCCTGGATACCCTCAGCAGTCAGGTCTTCTCCTGCGACAACAGGAATGGCTGTTACGCCCGGAATTTTCTCCAGCAGGCGTGCGCGGCGCACAGCGCGCTCGACATCGCGCGCGTCAATCCTGGCGGATATTTCAACCGCGAGATACACCTCACGGTCATCGGCGAGACGCCGGCCGCGAATCACAGCGTCAAGACGCGCAATTTCCTCCACGTCCGCTTCAGCAAGCGCCCCGTCGGCGCTTGCGGCGCTCAACAGGTTATCGAGTTCGGCATCGGTGAGGAGTCTGGGCTTGCGGATGATGCGTCGGAAGTAAGCAAAGGGCCGTTCGCGGTATTTCCGTTCGAGGGAATCGCCTTTGAGAGTTCCCACGTCAGTCTTCAGAACGGCTACATCAGCCTTCAGAACGGCTACATCAGCCTTCAGAACGGCTACATCAGTCTTCAGAACGGCTACATCAGCCTTCAGGACCTCGACATCCTGCTCGACGCGATAGAGGCGCTTGTTCATCTCTTCAACAACCCTGGTCAGGTCGCGGAGCAGGCCGGGCAATGAGAGGATTTCTTCGCCGAGAAGTTCACGGCGCAAAGCTTCCTTCCATTCGGGCTTTGTCCGAAGGATTTCGAGCAGGTCGCGGAAGTCTTCAACAGTGAACGCCATCACCTGCATTATACGCCCACCCTGCCTGGATAAGGATGCATTTCTTTGCCGGGGCATGTTGCCCGGCTTTTGCCCGGCAATCAGTATTGACATCGTTGCCTATATGGATTAAGATCGCGCCATCATTCCAGTATGCGTAAAGGAGGTATCGCATGAAGAAAGCTCTGACCCTTCTGATCCTGGCCGGCGTTGCCCTGACTGCCTGCGCTCCGCGCCCGGCCGGCCCGCCTGCGGCCCCCGCCGCGCCCGGCGCAACCGCCGTCGCGCAAGCCCCAACCAAGCCGCCGGCCCCCACCGACACCCCGGCCCCCACCATCGCCCCCACCGACACCCCGGCCCCGACGGACACCCCGGCCCCCACCATCGCCCCCACCGCCGAGCCGGAGTTCAAGATCTGGCCGGCCGAGCACTACGCCCACTTCCCGCGCGACCCCGACGGCCGCCTGATCGGCCTGCAGGACCGCCCCATCATCAACTACTCGCCGACCATGATCACCGGCAAACCCTGCCCGCGCGTCAAGCGCTGGGGCGTGCGCAGGATCACCCCGGAGCCGCCGTTCGAGCCGTATTACGTCGTCGACAACCCCTGCGTCATCCAGAACGCCATCGACGACGGCCTGCGCGCCCTGTTCTACTGGCCCAGCGGCTACCCCGACCAGCAGTATTACTACGACAAAATCGCGCCGCTGTTCAAGACCGACCCCGTCGCGCAGTGGGCGCTGACCGAGGGCACGGCCGAGCAGTTCACCGAGCTGCGGCTGGGCGGCTACCAGATGTGCGACAAGCCGATCTACACCCTGCTGGATGTCTTCTCCGGCACGCCCGTGCTGCAGATACCCTTCGCCGAGCGGAACGAGGGCAAGCTGCTGCAGGTGCGCCTGATCCAGGCGGCCGGCTACGCCGAGCCGTTCTCCTGCAAGCGGTATGCGCGCAGCGACGGCGAGTTCGTCCGCCAGTACGCCCTGACGGAGGCCGACATGGAGGGCGTGCTGGAGAACAGGGCCATCGTGATCACCTTCCAGATCGTCTACAACGACAGGACCGGGCGCTGGCAGGGCCAGTTGTTCGTTCCGAAGGCCCCGCCGCTGCTGAACTACCGCGAGCGGGTGCTGTTTCTGCTGAGCGAGTCGCCGGTCAAGCCGTGAAAGGCAGAAGACACATCCCCGGCATCTTGCAGATGCCGGGGATATTTTCATCCACACCCCTTATAATCGCTGCATGGACGAGCGGCACGTTGTCGCCACGCCGGAGAGCGTCAGCTTCAGCTATGACATCGCCGGCATCGGCTCGCGCTTCATGGCCGCCTTTGTGGACTTTCTGGCCTACTTCGTGATTGCGATCGGCGTGTCCATCCTCTACGGCCAGATCAACCGGCGCATCTCAGACCCCGCGCTCTCCGGCGCGCTGGAAGCGGTCTACATTGGCTTCACATTCCTGTTGTACTGGGCGTATTACATCGTGTTCGAGCTGGTATGGGGCGGTCAATCGCCGGGCAAAAGGCTGGTCGGGCTGCGCGTGATTCGGATTGACGGCGCGCCGGCTGCGCCGGGGCAGATTGTGATCCGCAATGTCATGCGACTGGTCGATCTGTTTCCGGGGTTCTATGTGACCGGCCTGGTGACGATGTTTGTCAACCACCAGTCCAGGCGGTTGGGCGACCTTGCCGCCGGCACGCTGGTCGTGCGCGAGGGGCGCAAAGTGTCGCTGTCGCAGTTGTCGTATGCGCTTGCGCCGGCCACCCGTCTTTCCGAACAGGCTGCCGCAGAGGCAGCCGCGCTGCCGCTTCACCGGCTGGATCGAGAGCGACGCAATCTGGCGCGCGAGTTCATCGCGCGGCGGAGCGCCATGCCCCCTCATCAGCGCGGGCGGCTGGCGATGCAGATTGCCGGCGCGGTTTCGCAGCAACTGGACATGCCGCAGCCGGCAAACCCGGCCGCAGCCGAGTATCTGCTGGAGCTAACCGTGTCGGCGGCGGAACAAGGCAACAGAGAGTAGTAGTAGAGGAGGAAAAAAACCTCCCAAAAGGCCATAGGCCTTTTGGGAGGGAGCATCCGGCAGACGACGCTTACGTGCCTTCCTGCCAGCTTGCGAGATATTCGCGCTGCTCGTCGGTGAGCGTGTCGATCGTGACGCCCAGACTATGCAGCTTGAGCCGGGCAATCTCGCGATCGATCTCCTCCGGGATGGTGTACACGTCGGGGCTGAGCGCGCCGGCGTTCTGGCGCATGAACTCGGCGCCCAGGGCCTGATTGGCAAAGCTCATGTCCATCACGGCCGCCGGGTGGCCTTCCGCCGCCGCCAGGTTGATGAGACGCCCCTCGCCGAGCAGGTTGAGCTTGCGCCCATCCTGAACGGTGTACTGCTGCACGAACGGCCGCGCCTGGCGCGGCTCGCCGATACTCATCGCCTGCAGGGCCGGGATGTTGATCTCGGCGTTGAAGTGGCCCGAGTTGGAGAGAATCGCGCCGTCCTTCATCACGGCCATGTGCTGCGCGTCGATGACGTTCTTGTTGCCGGTGACGGTCACAAACACATCGCCGACTTTAGCGGCCTCCAGGAGCGGCATGACCTGATAGCCATCCATCAGCGCCTCGATGGCCTTCAGTGGATCGACTTCGGTGACGATCACATGAGCGCCCATGCCCTTTGCGCGCGAAGCCAGGCCGCGCCCGCACCAGCCATAGCCGCACACCACGACAGTGCGGCCGGCCAGCAGAATGTTCGTCGCGCGCACAATGCCGTCGATGGTGCTCTGGCCGGTGCCGTAGCGATTGTCGAAGAAATGCTTGGTCATCGAATCGTTGACGGCCAGCACGGGATATTTCAGCGCCCCATCCTTGACCATGGCGCGCAGCCGGATGACGCCGGTCGTGGTTTCTTCGGTGCCGGCGATCACCTCGCCCACCTGTCCGGGCCGCTCCTTGTGCAGCAGGCTGACCAGGTCACAGCCATCGTCCATTGTCATATGCGGGCGATGGTCGAGCGCGGCGTTGAGGTGCTGGTAATAGGTCTTGTTGTCTTCGCCCTTGACGGCGTACACCGGGATTTCGTCGTTGGCCACCAGCGATGCCGCCACCTCGTCCTGGGTGCTGAGCGGGTTGCTGGCGCACAGCACGATATCCGCGCCGCCGGCCTGTAGCGTGCGCATCAGGGCCGCCGTCTCGCTGGTGACGTGCAGGCAGGCCGACAGGCGCATGCCACCCAGGGGGCGCTCTTTGGCGAACCGCTCGCGGATCAGTTTCAGCACCGGCATCTGACTCTCGGCCCACTCGATCTTGTAACGGCCGGCTGTCGCCAGCTTGAGGTCTTTCACATCATGTTCGATCATTCTGACACATCCTTGTTGTTTGTTGGAATTCGGCAATCGCAGACTGCCGATCATACGTCTATGGGCAGTTTGCCGAAATTCGCTTCGTAGCGCGCCTTGAATTCATCCCAGGTGAAATGGTGGCTCTGGCCGCCGACGCATTCCAGCGCGTACGTGGCGGCGACACTGCCCAGCCGGCCGGCTGTCTCCCAGTCCGCGCCGGCCGCCATGCCCTTCAGCAGGCCGGCGCGATAGGCGTCGCCCACGCCGGTCGGGTCCACAATCCGGCGTTCTGGCACAGCCGGCACGTCAATCACGCGGTCTGGCAGGTAGATCGTGCTGCCCTGCGCCCCGCGCGTGACGATCAGGGCCTCGCTGCGGCGCAGAATCTCCTGTTCGCCCATGCCCACTTTCTGCCGGATCAACTCCATTTCGTAGTCATTGACGATCAGGACATCGGCGTTCAGGATGCCGGCGCGCAACTCGTCGGCGCTGGAGCGGGCGCACTGCTGGCCGGGGTCATAGATGCAGCGAATGCCCATCTCGCCGCATTCCTGCGCGTGGCGCACCATGGCTGCCGGGTCGTTTGGCGAGATGATGACCAGATCGGGCCGGGGCGCGTCGTGGAACGACAACTCGCGCGCGTGCGCCATGGCGCCGGTGTAGAAAGAGGCGATCTGGCTGTTGTGGCGGTCGGTATTGCAGAAGAAGGACGCCGTGAACTTGTCGTCGATCTGCCTGATTAACGAGGTATCCACGCCAACGGATTCGAGCCATTGGCGATACTCGCCGAAGTCCTGGCCGGCTGTGCCCATCACCATTGGGCGCTCGCCCAGCAGCGCCAGGGTATACGCGATATTGGGAGCGCATCCGCCGCGCCGGCGCTCCATCGAGTCCACCAGGAAGCTCAGGCTGACGTGGGCCAGTTGATCGGGCAGCAGATGCTCGCTGAACGAGCCGGGGAACGTCATCAGGTAATCGTAGGCAATCGAGCCGGTGATGATAATACGCATCTTCGGATTTTGGATTGTGGATTGTGGATTTGGGGCTGGGCGCGCAGAAGTTTTTCCTTCGCCACACTGCGGGGCTTCGGCCTGGGAGCGTTCAAGAGCTATTTGCGCGCTCTGGGGTTCTCGAAGCGATAGCCCTGGCGGCGCACCGTGCGCAGATAGACCGGGTCAGCCGGATCGTCTTCGATAGCCTCTCGCAGCCAGCGAATATGAACGTCCAGCGTGCGGGTGTCGCCCATGAACGAAGTCTCCCACACCTGCTGCATCAGAAACTTGCGCGTCAGCACTTCGCCGGGGCGCTGCATGAACAACTGCAACAGCTTCGACAGCTTGGGGTTGAGATACAGTTCTTCGGAGCGTTTGCGCAGGATGCCATCGGCAGGCCGAAAAATCAGGTCGCCGCAACGCAGCTCCAGCGACTGGCCTTCGGGCATGAGCTTTTCGACGCGGGTCAGGAAGCGCCGCAATTGCAAGGGACGGGGAATGAAGGCGTCGGCGCAGGCGAACGCCGGCGGGGTTGCGCCATTCTGAGCCGCGCCGGCCGGCTGCTCCGGGCCCAGCAGCACAATCGGCACATCCGCCATGCGCCTGATCGACTGACACAGCCGTTCGACGCTGACGCGCAGAGAGGGCGCGTCAACCACAACCAGGGCCGGCAGGTCTTTCTGCATGAAGTCGAGGGCGTTTCTGGCAGAGCGCACCCACGCCACACGATACCCGTGTTGCTCCAGCGTGGGGCCTACCGAATCTCCGAGGCCGCCCTGCACCAGTAGGATTTTCCTGATCGTCGTTCTCTTCATCGCTTCTGCGGCAGGGCTTGCGCGACGGCCAGGCCCCTGCTCCCTCGACAGATGAGAATGAACCGCGAGCGCCGATGACTGCGCCGGCAGGGCGCCTCCTTATCGGCGCGGCGCATTATACATCACAGCCCACTGCGCGCAAGGAATAGGTTTTAAGATTGAGCGTCTTTCTTTAAGCTTCGTTCATTCATGTAAGATACGCTGAATGCAGACCCGTCCACGACTCGCCACGCTGGTGTGTGTGGCCTTCCTGGCGTTGTTGCCATTCACCCTGTTTTTCTCTGTCACCATCGGCAACCATTCGCTGATCCCTTTCGACAATCTGTACCAGTGGGAACCTTATCGCTCCCAGGCAGTCCCGCAGACCATCCGGCCTCAGAACCATCTGCTCTCCGATCTCATCCTGGAGAACTACGCCTGGAAACAATTCATCATCCAGTCCCTGCGACAGGGCGAATTGCCGTTGTGGAATCCCTACCTGTTCGCCGGCGTGCCATTTCTGGCAGCGGGGCAGCATTCGGGTCTTTATCCGCTCAGCATTCTTTATTACCTCCTGCCGCTGGATAAAGCCTACGGCTGGTTCACCGTGCTGAACCTGGCGCTGGCCGGCATCTTCATGTTTGTCTTCATGCGCGCGCTGGGCATAGGCCGCGCCGGCGCGACCTTCGCCGCCGTCGCGTACGAGATGAGCGGCTTCATGATCGTGTCGGTCGTGTTCCAGATGATCATTGCCGCCGCAGCCTGGCTGCCGCTGATCCTGGCCATGTGCGAGCAGGTGATCCGGCAGGCGCCGGCGCTGGGCCGCCGGCCGGCTTCCGCGCCCTGGGCGCTGATCGGCGCGCTCGCCATCGGCATGATGTTCCTGGCCGGCCACGTGGAAATCATGGTCTACACCGCGCTGATCGCGGCGCTCTACTGCGCCTGGCGGCTGGCGGTCAAGAGCCAGCAGATGCTCGCAGCCGGAGAGCGCAACACAATCGGCGCATTTGTGCTCCGGCGCGCCGGCTGGCTGGCCGTCATGGCGGCGCTGGGCGTCGGCATCGGCGCCGTGCAACTCGCCCCGCTGTTTGAACTGGTGCAAACCAGTTTCCGTTCCGGCCGCTCCGACTTCCAGCAGGTGCTGAGCTACGGCTTTCCCGCCCGCGAGGCGCTGCGCTGGATCATGCCGAACTTCTTCGGCAGCGAGGCGCATCACACCTACTTCGATGTGTTCAGGCTTGCCGTGCTGCCGGTAGACACGCCGAGCGGCCACACGTGGTGGGGCATGAAGAACTCGGTGGAGGGCGGAGCCTACGTCGGCATTCTCACCCTCGTGCTCGCCGGTGTTGCCGCAATCAGCGCGGCCGGCGAGGCTATCCGGCGGCTGAAACGCCAATCGCAACCATCTTCCTCAGACCAGCCGGAAAAGCCTCCCACATGGTTCTTTCTGGCGCTGGCATTCTTTGCGCTGGCTTTCATCTTCGGCACGCCGTTGTACGCCATCCTGTATTACGGCCTGCCCGGCATCAATCAACTGCACTCGCCCTTTCGCTGGATCTGGGCGCTGACCCTGTGTCTGTCAGCCCTGGCCGGCATCGGCATGCAGTCCATCATCAACACCCAATACCCAACACCCAACACCCAATACGCAATACGCAATACGCAACACGCAAACCGCCTCGCCACAGGTGGCATCGCCCTGATTGTTCTGGGTGTGTTGACCCTGGCCGGCATCGCCGCCGTGCGGCTGGGCTGGCCGGCCTTCGAGCCTGTGGTCGAGCGGGTTTGGCGCAGCCTGGCCCGGGCGGAAGAAGGGTTCACCGGCGCCGACATGTTCTTCAGCTATCAGGCGCTGAACGCCGGCGTCTTTGCGCTGGCCCTCATCGCCAGCGGCGCAGTCCTGTGGCTGGCCCGCCGGTATGCCGGGCGAAGCGGATGGGCGATCGTGGCGATTGGGCTGCTGGTGGTCGATGTGAACGTCGCCTGGGCCGGCTTCAATCCCTCGGTCGATCCGGCCCTGTTCGAGCGCACACCGCCATCCATCGAGTTCTTGAAACAGGATGCAGATCTGTACCGTATCACCTCCTACGACCCAGGCGGGACAAAGCTCTTCAACGCCAACATCCCCTGGCTGCACAACATACAGGACATTCGCGGCTACGACTCCATCATCCCCAAACGCTACACCGACTATATGCGCCTGATCGAGCCGCAGGGCGAGTTGATCTACAACCGCATTGCGCCGCTGACGCGGGCAGAGAGCCTGGAATCGCCGCTGCTCGACCTGTTGAACGTCAAGTACGTCGTGACACAGGACACAATCTCGACGCCCGGCTTCCGGCTGGTGTATGACGGGCCGGCGCGCGGCGACCCGAGCCGCATCTACCAGAACGAACGCGCCATGCCGCGCGCGTTCACCCTGCCGATCACCAGCTCGCTGCTGACGCACGACTTCGCCCGCGCTGCGCAAACCTATGACCCGCGCCGGTACACGATGATCGACGCCGACTGCGGCATCAACGACCTCGGCTGCGCGATCCCCTACCCGGCCGACTACGGGCCGGCTGTCGTCACCGTCTACAAAAACAACGAAGTCTGGGTGGACGTGCAGACAGACCGCCCGGCCTGGCTGATCCTGACCGACAGCTACTTCCCCGGCTGGCGCGCTTTCATTCGCCCGCTGGGCGCGGGTGACGACCAGGAACAGGAAGTCGCAGTCCTGCCGACCAATGGCAACTTCCGCGCCGTGCGGCTGGAAGCGCAGCCGGCGTCCGAGACCCAACAAAACACAGAGGCAGAAAAACAGCCCCCTGCATCGGGCTTCAACGCGGCCCAACCGTCGCTCAACGCGCAATCCGCCGGCCAGCAGCCGCCGGCCCCGGTCGCATACACCGTGCGATTCAAGTACTCTCCCGCGCCCTTCCAGGCCGGCCTGTTTGCGACGTTCGTGGCGCTCGTTGCGCTGCTCTTCTCAGCCGCCATCTACCTGTGGCGCTACGTGTACCGTGAAAGCATGGCTTCATCGCCGGTGCAGCGCGTAGCGAAAAACAGCCTGGTGCTGACCGGCTTCAACCTCGGCGCGCGGCTGATCGACATGGCGTTCGCGTTGCTGATGCTGCGCGTGCTCGGCCCCGAAGGCGCCGGCAAGTACTACTTCGCCATCGTCATCGTCGGCTGGTTCGAGATCCTGACCAACTTTGGCCTCAACACCTTCCTGACCCGCGAAGTCGCGCGCGACCGGCAGCAGGCCAACCGGTATCTTTACAACACGAGCATCCTGCGTCTGTTGCTCAGCCTGGGCAGCGCGCCGCTGGTGGCACTGGTCATCGCCATCTGGGGAGCAGCGTTTGAACTGAGCGGCGACACCGCCATCGCCATCGTGCTGCTTGCGATCAGCCAGGCGCCCAGCGGACTTGCAAACGGTCTGAGCGCGCTGTTCTTCGCCTACGAGAAGGCCGAAGTGCCGGCCGCGCTCACCATTGTCAGCGCGCTGCTAAAGGTGAGCCTGGGCACAGTCGCCCTGCTGGCCGGCTTTGGCATCATCGGGCTGGCCGTCGTGTCTATTGTGGTCAATCTGGTCACGCTGACGATCCTGTTCGTGGTCGCCAGCCGCCTGTTCTTCCGACTTCAGCGGGAGGGCGACCCGCCCCTGCGCCGCGCGATGCTGCGCGAGTCGTTCCCGCTGATGCTCAACCATCTGCTGGCTACGTTGTTTTTCAAGGTGGATGTGCCGATGCTCGAAGCCATCAAGTCGCCGGTGGTGGTCGGCTGGTACAGCGCGGCCTACAAGTTTGTGGACGCCTTTAACATCATCCCGGCCTTCTTCACCCAGTCCTTCTTTCCCATCATGTCGCGCATGGCCGTCGCGCAGGATGGCGCGCTGGCCCGCGCGTACACCCTGGCGCTGAAGCTGCTGGTGATAATGGCCTTTCCGCTGGCCGTGTTCAGCACATTTGCCGCCGGCTTGCTGGTGGGTGTGCTGGGCGGCGCAGAGTTTCTGCCGCACGGCGCAATCGCCCTCAGCGTGATGATCTGGAGCATCCCTTTCGGCTGGGTCAACAGCGTCACCAATTACGCGCTGATCGCCGTCAATCAGCAGCGCGCTCTGACGCGGGCCTTCGCCATCGGGCTGGCCTTTAATGTTGCGGCAAACCTGATCCTGATTCCGCAGTTTTCGTATGTCGGCGCAGCCGGCGCAACCATCCTGTCGGAGATTGTGGAGGGGGCGGCGTTCTATGTCTACGTGCGCCGGCACATTGCGCCGGTGAACTGGCTGCAGGTGCTGGGCCGGCCGGCGCTGGCCGCGCTGGTCATGGCAGGCGTGACGTGGGTGTGGGCAGCCGGCGGTTCAGCCGGCCTGGGATTGTTGTACGGGATCGCTGCTTACGCGATCGCTCTGTGGTTGCTCGGCGCGCTGTCGAGCGAAGAGAAGCGCCTGCTGGCGCCGCTCCTGCCGGCGCGCTTCAGGCCGGCGCAGTCCTGACATCAGCCCACGACACACACGTCGTCCGGCCGCAGCCAGAACGGCGGCAGGTACGCCGGCGCCGCCGAGAGCGGCAATACCTCCTCACACAGCGCAATGCCCAGATAGTCGCGCATAAACTCACGTCGCCGCTGGATACGCGCCCACACATCCGGGAAGGCGTTGCGCAACTCCTCGCGCAGGGCGGCATTTGCGATGACGCACGTGTCTTCGCAGTTCAGCGCCTGGCCTGCCGCCAGAGGAGCAGGAATAATGTCGCACTGGAACACCATCCCTGACGCCACGCGCTCTGCGCTGCCCGGCCGGATCGGCGTATGCACCCATTCATCAAAGGAGATGAGGTGGCCCGGATTCAGCGCCGAGTTGAAAGGCGCCTTGCCAAAGGCGGCTGTGACGGCGTCAAACATCTCCGCGCCGGTCACACCCAGGCGCATGGTCTGCCACCATGTCGTCACTGCCGTGAAGTAGGGAGCGACAACGCCGGCGAAGAAGTCGGGATCGGGCCGGCCCAGCATCAGGCCGGCGCGGCACGACAGACTGCCCCACAGGCCGATCGCCGTAGTGATGGCGTCGCCGTATTCGATGCGCCGCGCGCCGGGGCTGGCCAGGCCAACAATATTTCCGCTGCCCGCCACGCACATGATGTGCGCCGAGAGCGGTTCGCCGGCATAGCGCGCCAGCGCGGCCGCTTCCAGCTCAGTCATGCCGGGGCGCGCGCCGCGCACAATGCGGAAGACTGCGTCGGAGGCGCGCATGGCGCTCCATTCAAACGCGGCAATCTGGGCTGCCGAGTTCATGACCGCTCGCAGACCGCTTTCGGGGTGCATCAGGACGGCGGTGGCATCGGTGACCGCCCCGCTGTCGCCCACCAGCTTGCGCAACACGGCCACCATCCAGGCCGGCACAAACGCCGGCGCCACAGGGTCATCGATCTCGTCCACCCCCAGGTACTTCCAGCCCACCACGGCGACGCGCTGGCCGCGCGCAATGCCGGCATCGCGCAGCACATCCGCCAGCCGGGGCGCCGTGGCGCGCGGCTGGCCCAACAAGCTCATCGACTGGCATAAAACTGCCTCGACATGCCCGCTCTGAGCCGCTGCGTACGACAATCCCTCGTTGCCCACAACCAGATAGCGCCGCCGGTTCGGGCCGGCGATGAACAACGCTTCTTCAAAGCGCGGGTCGTAGCCGGTGAGGTACAGCAGATTGGCGCAGTGCTCGCGATCGCCATACACCACCACCCAGTCGGCGCCGGCGCGCTGATACAGCGCCTGCGCGCGCTGCTCATATTCCTGTGCTGTGATGCGAGGCGGCGCAGGCGGGATGTCGGACTCGACGAGCGAGAAAGGCACAGAGCGTAGTTCTACTTTCATGGCGTTTTTTCACCGGGTTCCGAAATGAAGCAATGCTCGAAACGTCAGACGCCGGCGATGATTCCTCTGCCGGCGCTTGCCGCGTGATAACCAGACACATTCTACTCATGCCCACCCGTCCACAACTCGCAACACCTTGCGCCCAGCCACCCCGGTTACAATTGCCCGAATGGATTACCGCAAACTGGGCAACACCGGCCTGAAGGTCAGCGAGTTGTGCCTGGGCACGATGACCTTTCTGTGGACGACCGACGAGCCGACATCGTTCGCCGTGCTGGATACATTCGCCGAAGCCGGGGGCAATTTCCTTGACACCGCCGACATCTACTCGCGCTGGGCGCCGAACAACCCCGGCGGCACGGCTGAACTGGTGATCGGCAAATGGCTGAAACAGGCCGGCCGGCCGCGCGAGCGATTCGTCATCGCCACCAAAGGGCGCGGCCCGATGGGCGACGGCCCCAACGACCAGGGCGCTTCGCGGGCGCATCTGATTCACGCCGTCGAAGCCAGCCTGCGCCGGCTGCAAACGGACTACATCGACCTGTATCAGATTCACTGGTGGGACGAAACCACGCCGCTCGAAGAAACCCTGCGCGCGCTGGACGATCTGGTGTCTGCCGGGAAAATCCGTTACATCGGCGCCAGCAACTTTCCGGCCTGGTATCTGATGAAGGCGCTGTGGATCAGCGACGTAAGAAACCATATTCGCTTCGAGTCGGTGCAACCGCACTACAACCTGATGCACCGCGATGAGTTCGAGCGCGAGATGATGGCGCTGTGCAAGGATCAGCGCCTGGGCGTGATTCCATACAGCCCGCTGGCCGGCGGCTTCCTGACCGGCAAGTACCGCAAGGGGCAGCCCATTCCCCCCGGCTCGCGCGGCGAAAACAACCCGCGCATCCGCAAGTACGCCGAGAGCGAACGCGGGCAGAACACGCTGGGCAAGCTCGAAGAGATCGGACACAGCCACAACAAGTCGATCCTTCAGACGGCGCTCGCCTGGCTGCTGTCCAACCCCGTCATCACCGCGCCGATCATCGGAGCGAGCAACGTAGAGCAGTTGAACGAGTCGCTCGGCGCGGCCGGCTACCGGCTGGGCGACGCCGAGATCGCCGCGCTGAACGAAGCCAGCGCGATTCCAACACAGGCATAGATCAGTCCCCGGCTCGCCGGGAGCGGTTGCGCCGCGCCCGGCGCCCATTGCGCGAGGCAATACCCATGAAAAATCTGCAAGGCCAATGGCCGGTTCTCGTGGTCATGATCATGTTCTTCATCCTGCCCATGTCCACCATTCCCGGCCTGTTCGACTTCATCTTTGCCATTCTCGGCTTGATCGCTCTGGTGATCGTCGGCTTGATCGTCGCATCGATCGTGACCGCGCGAAGGCGCCCCACGCATGAGCAGTAGCCTGGCAGACGACAGCCAGCCGCAACGCCTGGTGATCGGCATCAGCGGGGCAAGCGGCGCCATCCTGGGCATCCGGCTGCTCGAGGTGCTCCAGTCGTCCGGCATCGAAACGCATCTGGTTATCAGCCCGGCCGGCGCGCAAACCATCACGAGCGAGACGGGATGGACGGTGCGCCAGGTTGAGGCGCTGGCCGGCGTTGCGCATCCTCACCGCGACATCGGGGCAACCATCGCCAGCGGCTCGTTCAAGACCAGGGGCATGATCATCGCGCCCTGCTCCGTCAAGACACTCTCCAGCATCGCGTATGGGATCACGGACGATCTGATCGCGCGCGCGGCAGACGTGAACCTGAAGGAAGGCCGGCCCGTCGTGGCCCTGTTCCGCGAAGCGCCGCTGCATGTCGGCCATTTGCGCGCGCTGACGCAGTTTGCCGAGATGGGCGGCATCGTCTTCCCGCCCGTGCCGGCGTTTTATGCCCGGCCCGGCTCGCTGGATGATGTCGTCACCCAGATCGTGGGGCGCGTGCTCGACCGCATCGGCGTGGAGAATGCGTTGGTCAAGCGATGGCAGGGCATTCGGACAGAGGTCGGCAGGCGTGGTAACTGATCTCTTTGTGAGCGAACTGCGCGCATTTCTTGGCCGGCATAACGTTCTCACCCTGGCGTATCAGGACGGGCAGGGCATCGGGGCCTGCGCCGTCTGGTTCGCCGTTGACGAGCGGCTGCATCTGCATTTTCTGTCGTCACCCACCACACGGCACGGCCAGGCGCTGGCAGCCGGCGCGCAGGTAGCCTTTGCCGTGCATAAGGACGAACAGGACTGGCGTTCGATTCAGGGTGTCCAGGGCGCCGGTCTGTGCGCCATGACGCCGGCCCATGCCATCGACACAGCCTGGCAGGTGTACACCAGCCGGTTCCCGTTCGTAGCGCGCCAGTTTCCCGACCTGCAAGCTGCGCTCGGCTCCGCAGCATTATGGCGCATCGTTCCCACGTGGGTCAGACTCATCGACAACACAAAAGGGTTCGGCCACAAAGAGGAACGGGTGATCGAGCCATTGGGTGATTGAGTCATCGGGCGATTGGGTAACTGGCGGGGATTACGCGCTGGCCCGAAGGAGGTTGTGATGTCACACAAGTCCGTGGCAGCCGTCTTGGCGGTTGCTGTTGCCGTGATTGGGCTGACGCCGGCCCAGAGCGGCCTGGCTGCGCCTGGTGTCCAACAAAGGCGCATCCCGTTCGAGCTGGGCGGCCACATCAAGAGCCTCGATCACCTCGGCGCGATGCGCGACATCGGCATGACATGGGCCAAAATCCAGATTGTTATGCCCGACGACAGTGTGCCTGACCTGTCGGCAACGATCGAGGCTGTCCATGCGGCCGGCCTGAAACTGCTGGTGGGCGCAGTGGGCAACCGCGACCGCGCCGCAGATAGAGCCTATCACCGCATTTTCGCCCGCCAACTGGCCGCCCTGGCCCGCCAGCGGGTGGATGCCATCGAGGTCTGGAATGAACCCAACCTGGACCGCGAATACGGCTATGGCAAGGTTGACCCGGCCAACTACACCAATATGTTGCGCGAGGCCCATCGCGCCATCAAGGCAGCGCGGCGCAGCACGCTGGTCATCGGCGGGGGGCTGGCCCCCACCGGCGCGTTTGGCGGCGGCTGCACCGCCAACGGCTGCGACGATAACTACTTCCTGGCCCGCCTGTCGCGGCTGGGCGCCGCGCGCTACATGGATTGCATGGGCGCGCACCACAACGCCGGCATGATCGGCCCCGACCAGACCGACAACGCGCCCGTAGGGAACCCCGACCACCATTCGTGGTATTTTTGGGGCACTTTGAACGTCACGCATAATGCCTTCCGCGGCCGGCTGCCGGTGTGCTGGACTGAACTGGGCTATGTCACCGGCGAGGGTATCGGGGCACTGCCGAGCGGTTTTTCGTGGGGCAATGCCACAACCCTGGACGATCAGGCGCGCTGGCTGGCGCGGGCTGTGGAACTTTCGCGCGACAGCCGCAAAGTCCGGCTGATGATCATCTGGAACATCGATTCCCGGCAGTGGGACGAAGACCCGCAGGCCGGCTACTCCATTTTCCGACCCAATGGCGAGTGCCGCGCGTGCGAGACGCTTCGCGCCATCATGAGCCGATAACTGAACCAACCGCGAAAGCGATATTGACATTTCAAGGAGCTATCGAGAAGGGAAGCATGAACAGAATAAAAACATTAAAACTCAGTCTGGCAGGCGCTGTGCTTGCCGCTCTGCTTGCTCAAACAACGATGGCGCAGGCAGCGCCCGCGCGCCCGCTGGCCGTTGCTCAGCAAAGCGAAGTGACCGTAACCGTGGCCGCGCTGAACGTGCGCGCAGGGCCTGGCCTGAGCGCACAGATTTTAGGCCGCCTGAGCGGAGGCAGCAGAGTCACGCCACTCGGCAAGTCAGCCGACGGCCTGTGGTGGAAAATCACCTACAACGGCGCCGAGGCGTACATCTACGCCGAATATGCCGTTGCCGGCGGCACATTCTCAGCGGCCGCCTCAAGCGCCGCGTCTGGAAGTGGGACCGCCACAGTCACCTCGGACTTTCTCAACGTGCGCAGCGGGCCGGGGCTGGGGAATTCAATTGTGGGCAGGCTGAACGGCGGCCAGACCGTCACGGTGCTGGGCAGATCATCCGATGGCGCGTGGCTCAAGATCAACTACAACGGGGGCGAAGCCTGGGTGTATGCGGCTTACACATCCAGCGGCGGCGGAACAACAACAGCGCCGGCTGCCGCAGCGCCGGCTGCGCCTGCGCGATCTGGCGGCTTTGAGATCGGCGCGCACATCAAGGGCACCGAATATCTCGGCCAGATGCGAGATATCGGCATGACGTGGGTCAAGTACCAGGTAGTCATGCCCGGCGGCGCGCCAGACCTGAGCGGCATCATCAGCGCCGTGCACGGCGCGGGCATGAAGATCCTCGTCGGCGCAGTGGGGGATCGCGGACGGGCCGCCGATCCAAACTATCACAACGAGTTTGCCGGCCACCTGGCTGCTGTCGCTCAACAGGGCGCGGACGCCATCGAAGTGTGGAACGAACCCAATCTGGACCGCGAGTACGGCGGCAGCGGCAACGGCCAGGTCAACCCTGAAAACTACGCCAACATGCTGCGCGCGGCCTACGGCGCCATCAAATCCGTCAACCCCAACACGCTGGTCATCAGCGGCGCGCCGGCCCCCACCGGCTATCGCGGCGGCGGGTGCGATAACGTCATCTGCGACGATCAGCCCTTTCTGCAGCGGCTGGCCAACACTGGCGCCGCGCAATGGATGGACTGCATCGGCGCGCACCACAATGGCAGCCCCAACCCGCCCGACCTGCGCAGTGGCGGCCCGACCGGCGACCACCCTTCGTGGTATTTCTGGGGCACGCTCGACGTGACCTACAATGCCTTCCGTGGACAGCGCCCGGTGTGCTGGACCGAGCTGGGCTACGTCACCGGCGAGGGCATCGGCCCGTTGCCCGGCGGCTTCTCCTGGGGCAGCAACATCACATTGCAGAATCAGGCCGACTGGCTGGCGCGCGCCGCGCAACTGTCGCGCGACAGCGGCAAAGTGCGGTTGATGATCATCTGGAACGCCGACTTCCGCCAGTGGGATGACGACCCTCAGGCCGGCTACTCCATCTTCCGCCCCAGCGGCGAGTGCCGCGCCTGTGGCACATTGCGCGCCGTCATGGGCCGCTAGGGATTTTGGATTTGGGATTGACGATTGACGATTGACGGATGACGGAGTCGCCAGCGGGTGTGACACGTAACGCGGGATTCATCCCGCGCCCGCAGCGATTGTGACACGCAACGCGAGATTCATCCCGCGCCTGTTCAATCCAAAATCGAAAATCCCAAATCAAAAATCGAGATGTGCGGGATTATCGGGTACGTCGGCCCGCGCGAGGCGGCGCCCATCATCCTCGGCGGTTTGCGCCGGCTGGAGTATCGCGGCTACGATTCGGCCGGGATTGCTGTTTTGCGCGATGACGGCATCCACATCCAGCGCGCAGTCGGCAAGCTGTCCAATCTGGAAGCCCGGATTGAGTCGGCGATGGGCAACCCAGCGTCGGCAGTGCAGACCGGCATCGGCCACACGCGCTGGGCCACGCACGGCGCGCCCAGCGAGCGCAACGCCCATCCCCATGTGAGCGCAGACGGCAGCGTGGCCGTCGTGCACAACGGCATCGTCGAAAATTTCGCCGAACTCCGGCGCGAGCTTCAGGCGGAGGGCGCCGCGTTCCGCAGCGACACGGACACCGAGGTCATCGTTCACCTGGTGGCGCGATACCTGCGCGCCGGCAGAACACTCGAACAGGCAGCCCACGCGGCGATCGGGCAACTGCGCGGCTCTCAGGCCATCGTGCTCATGTCTGCGCGAGAGCCAGGCGCGCTGATCGCGGCGCGCATCGGGAACGCCGGCGGCGTGTCAGTCGGGCTGGGCGACGCGGATGGCGAGATGTTCGTCGCATCCGACATCCCCGGCATCCTGGAACACACCCGGCGCATCCTCTTCCTGGACAGTCACGAAGTCGCCGTTGTCAGACCCGGTCAGGTGGAGATCCGCCGGCTGAACGGCGACGCGGTCACCAGGACGGTGCAGGTCATTGCATGGGATCCTGTGTCGGCCGAGAAGGGCGAATACCGCCACTTCATGCAGAAAGAGATTCACGAGCAGGCGCGCGCCATCACCGACACCCTGCGCGGACGGGTCGATTTCCAAACCGGCGAGGTCATGCTGGAAAGCCTGACCGTGTCGCCGGAGACTGCGCGCCGGCTTGAGCGCCTCTACACCGTTGCCTGCGGCACGTCAGCGCACTCAGGTCTGATCGGCAAGTTTCTGATCGAAAGTGTGGCGCGCCTGTCTGTCGAGGTGGATTACGGCTCGGAGTTTCGCTACCGCGATCCGCTGATCGGGCCGCGCTGCGCGGCGCTGGGCATCACCCAGTCTGGCGAAACAGCCGACACGTTAGCCGCGATGCAGGAAGCGCGCCGCAAGGGCGCAACCGTCTGGAGCATCGTGAACGCCATCGGCTCACAGGCGCAGCGCACTTCCGACGGGCACATTCTGATGCGCGCCGGCCCGGAGATCGGCGTCGCCAGCACCAAGGCGTTCACCACGTCGGTGGTCGATCAGTACCTGCTGGCGTGCTATCTGGGCCGGCTCAGAGCTGGAGATTCGGCGCGCCAGCCGGCCAATGCAAAGGACCTCGCCTTCCTGCCCAACCTCGTCAGCCAGGTTCTGGAGCCAAACCCGTTGTACGACGAACTGGCAAATCGCTTCCACCACCGCGAACATTTCCTCTACCTGGGTCGGGGCATCAACTACCCGGTTGCGCTCGAAGGCGCCCTAAAGCTGAAGGAGATCTCGTACATCCACGCCGAAGGGTATCCGGCCGGCGAGATGAAGCACGGCCCGATCGCGCTGATCGACGAGCAGATGCCCGTCGTGTGCATCGCCGTGCAGGATGCGGTGTACGACAAGATGATCTCGCAGATCGAGCAGGTCAAGGCGCGCGCCGGCGTTGTGATCGCCGTGGCTACGGAAGGCGACACGGCCATCGCGGACAAAGCCGATTACGTGCTGTGGGTTCCCGACGCCCCTGCCCTGCTGACGCCGGTGCTGACAGCCATCCCGCTGCAACGCCTGGCGTATCACCTGGCGATCCGGCGCGGTTGCGATGTGGATCAGCCGCGCAATCTGGCCAAGAGCGTCACGGTCGAGTGACCCCCTTGAACATCGTCTGGCTGGCCCCGTTTGCCTATGCGCCCAAAGCGACGGTCAGCGCGCGCATGATGCCGATGGCAGTCGCGCTGTGTCGTCGAGGACACAGCGTGACGGCGCTCATTCCGCCTTACGACAATCCGGCGGACAGCGGCAAACAGTGGGAGCGCGACGGTGTGCGTGTCGAGAACATGCGCCTGCCGCGCGTCGGGGGCGATGGCTATGCGATTCTGTCGCTGGCCTGGCAACTGGCCCGCAGAACGCGCCGGCTCCAGCCGGATGTGATTCATGTCTTCAAGCCGGTTGGCCCCGGCGCCCTGGCGATGGCGCTGCTCCGGCGCTGGGCGCCGCGCGTTCCCATCCTGGTGGACAATGACGACTGGGAGGGGGCCGGCGGCTGGCTCGATATCAATCCATACCCACCCCTGCAAAAGCGCGTGCTGGCATGGCAGGAGCGGTGGTGCCTGCAACAGGCGCGCGCTGTCACCTGCGCCAGCCATGTGTTGATGGAGCGCACACGGCTGCTGGCCGGCGACAAGCCGATGGCGCTGCTGCCCAATGGCCCCGACAACGCCCTGCGCGAAATGGTTGCGCGCGCCGAATCGCGCCGCGATGAGTTGCGAGACGCTTTCGGGTGGCGCGAGGCGCGCGTGCTGATCTACGCCGGCACCGTGCCGCTGAACCACGATATGGACATCGCCGTGCGCGCGATTGCCGCCATCCGCGCCGGCGTCCCCAACCTGAAGTGGGTCCTCATTGCCACCGGCGCCGGCCTGCCCTCGCTTCGGGCGGCCATCCGGCAGGCCGGCCTGGAATCGCTCGTCGAATATCACGGCTTCATGCCGCACGATTACCTGGTCGAGCGGCTGGCAGCGGCCGACATCGCGCTGTATCCGTACCGCGACAGCAACATCAACCGCGCCAAATGCTCCGGCAAAGTGATCGACTACATGGCCTGCGGCAGGCCGA
>CALBEF010000085.1 GCA_937927775.1 uncultured Anaerolineae bacterium
GCCCTGCCACAAGTCGCCCTCCGGCGATGGGTTGGGCATCCAGGCCATTACGCGGCCGGCGTTGTTCAGCGCCACAGCGAGCAGGCCGAAGGGGGTGCTGGCCGGCGCGGCGATGCCCAGCGCCGTCCACAGCAGGCGCAGATCGGCGCGCGGCGCGTCGCCGGGCACAAAGGCGAACTCGGCGCCGCTCAGATCGCGCTGCGCTTGCCAGGCGCTGCCGTTCCACAGGTACAACGTGGCCGTCTGGGGCGAGACCACGCGCACGGCGTAGTCGGGGCGCATGGGCAGGCTGGCCGGCTGGTCGGGGCCGAGCGGCTGATCGGGCATGGCGATGCGGTTAAGCGGGTCGCGCGTTGCGCCGCCGGCCTGCGTGTCGAAGAACAACCACAGATCGCCGTCGCTCTCCCAGTTGGCGCCGGTGTAGGCCAAACGCAGCGCCAGCGCGTCCCAGGTGACGTAGAACGCCTGCGGGCACTGCGTGGCGGTCAGCACATCGCCGCAGCGCGCGCGGGGATGCGCGCCGACCTGCGTCGCGCCGGAGTGCAGCCAGTGGCTGAAACCGAGCGCCGTCACATCGGGCGTAGTCGGGGCATCCACGATGATCGGCCCCAGCGTTTGGCGGCTGGGGTTGCCGCGCGCGTCGCGGGCAGACAAATGCGCGAACCACGTCTGCGCTTCGCCGGTGACGCGATCCAGCCGGCGCGGCTGGCCGGGCAGCACGACCGTGGATGGCGCGAAGGCCGAGGACTGCGCCCAGCCGGCCACGTAGTCCTGCAGGCCCGATGGGTCGCTGGCGGCCTCCCAGGTGAAAGCCAGGGTTGGCGCGCCGCTGCGGATGGCCAGGCCGGGCGTGATCGGAATCAGCGCCGTGCCGCTCACCACAAACCGGCTGGCCGAGACGAGCGCCGGCGGGGCGATGTCCACCGTCAAGGCCGGGTTGGCGACACTGCCAACTCGGCCGGCTGCGTCCTGGACAACTGCCGAGACGTTAAGACTGGCCGGGTTGTAGCTGGTCGGCGCCTGGACGAGGTACTGCCAGGCGTGTCGGCGCGCGCCGTCCGGGCTGACCGACACGCCATCCTCTACGCTGGCCGGGCCACTCTCGCTCAGGCCGGGGCCGCTCAGCGTGACCGTGAGGGCCTTCACGTCGGCAAAGGCGGTGATCACGCCGCTGACGTAGAAGGCATTTTCACCGGGCGATGCGCTGCCGGTGATGACCGGCCCGCTCAAGGCGAGCTGGGGCGCGGTGATGGCGACCGTCAGCGAGATCGGCGCCGTCATGGTCTGCACGCGCCCGAACACATCTTCGATGATCGAGGCCAGGACGTGCCGGCCTGGAACCGGCGTCCAGGTCGTCGTCCACACCGGGTTGGTTTGATTCAGGATCGGGCTGAACAGGGCCGGGACGCCGTTGACAGTCACGGTGATGCGTCGCACCGGCTCGCTGGCGTTGGTTGCGACGCCGATAGGTACGGCGGCCAGGCTATCGCGCGTGGCGCCGGCAGTGGGCGTGACCACAGCGGATTCCAGCACCAGCGGCGGGCGCACACGGACGCTGACGGTGGCGGTCACGACGCCGCCGCGATGGTCGTCCACCTCGAAATCCAGGCGATCATAGCCGTTGAAACCGGCGTTGGGCGTGTAGACCAGCGTGGGCGGCGCGACGCTGCGGCCGGCCGGCCAGCCGGTCATGGCGCCGCGCCCGAACGGCGTCAGGATGCGGAAGCTGAGCGGGTTGCGGTCGGTGTCGGTCACGTCCAGCGTGAAACCGATCGGCGTGTTCATGTCGGTGAACAGCGCCAGAGAGTTGACGACCGGGCGATGGTTCACGTCCAGGGCAAACGTCTGGAAGGCGTCGAAGCCGCTGCCCATGCTGGCCGTCTCGGTTACCACATCTTCCAGCGACACGAACAGCGTGTTGCTGATGTTCATGCGCTTGATGATGGCGGTCTGCCAGTCCACGAAGTAGAGCTTGAGGGTTGGACTGTAGGCTGTCGGGTTGTCCACGTGCAGGCGCAGCCAGGCGGACGAGAGGCCGCCCTGCGGGAAGGGCTGCGTCGGCGAGAAGATGGTGGTGACGGTGTAGAAGTTGGGCGCGCCGAGGCTCAGGCCATCGTTGACGGCATTGAAATCGTTTGGGTACGGCGCGGCATACAGGCGCATGCGATTGCCCCACCAGAAGATCTGACGCGAGACGGGATCTGCGGCGATGTTGGTCTGCGTCCAGAAGGGCGGGAAGTTTGGGCCGGTCAGGCGATTGTCAAAGTAGTTGAAGGATGGGGGCCGGCTGTCGCCGATATATCCCTCGAACACGCCGTCCGGGCGCAGGAAGCGCATGCGCGCAGTCTCCGGGTTCTGCGGCGCGGGGAAGAGGCGGTCGAACTGGCCGTCGCGGGCAAACAGACGCTGGTTTTGCCAGTCGTAACCCAGCGCCCAGCCGATGCGGTGCGGCAGGGTGACGGTGACATACTGGCCGTTCCAGGTGTTCAGCCGGCCCAGCGCGTTGGTGTAGTCGGTGACGTAGAGCCAGCCGTTCACGGGATCGAAGGCGTAGCCGGGGAAATTGGCAAAAGCGGGCAGCGTGAACGTGGCGCTCAACACGCCGGTGTTCAGGTCAATCACTTCCAAAACGTTGGCGCCGTCCGCGTAACGCACGAGCA
>CALBEF010000086.1 GCA_937927775.1 uncultured Anaerolineae bacterium
GCAGGGCCAGCGCGGCGTCCATCTCCACCGGCAGCGTGATGTAGAAGTGCGGCGTGGTGGTCTTGCTCTGGGTCATGCGCTGGGCGATGGTCTGGCGCATGCGGGTGAGCGCCTTGCGCACGCCGGCAGCCGTGCGCGGCAAAGTTTGCAGGGCGGGCGCGGGAACAGTTGCGGGTGGGGCAACCGGAGCAGGCGCAGGCGCGACTGCAGGCGCAGTCGGCACAATCGGCGCCACGACAGGGGGCGCGGCTGCTGCAAACTTTTCGACATCTTCCAAAACGATGCGGCCTTCAGGGCCGGTGCCCTTGACCAGGCGCAGATCAACGCCGCGCTGCTCCGCCAATCGTTTGGCCGCCGGCGAGGCGACGATGCGGCCGGTGTTCACAACGGCCGGGGCAGCAGCGCCGCCGGCCTTCAGGGCCTGCGCGTAGCCTTCGACATCTTCGCGGCGGATCTGGCCGTCGGGGCCGGTGCCCTTCACCTGCGCCAGATCAACGCCCAGTTCGGCGGCAATGCGCTGGGCGATGGGCGTGGCTTTTACTTCGGCGGGCGGGACGGCTGCCGGAGAGGAAGCGGGCCGGGCCGGCGCTGGCGCAGCAGCCGGAGTTGTCACATCTGACACCGCCACAGACTCGCCCGGCTCGCCGATCAATCCGATCGGCTGGCCCACCGGCACCTTTGCGCCAACCGGCGCGAGCACTTTCAACAGCACGCCGGAACTAAATGCTTCGATCTGTATCGTTGTCTTGTCTGTCTCGATTTCGGCGACCGGCTCGCCTTTCCTGATCGTGTCGCCCTCTGCTTTCAACCAGTTGGCGATCGTGCCTTCGGTCATATCGAAGCCCATCTGGGGCATGGTGATTTCTTTGGCCATGATGCTCCCTGCCTAGTATTTCTTTTCCATCATCCGGCGCACAGCCGCAATCACATCCTCGGCGAAGGGAATCGTCGCGCGCTCCAGGTTCCTGGCGTAGGGCATGGGCACTTCGAGGCCGGCCACGCGCGCGATCGGCGCATCCAGATCGTTGAACGCCATCTCCTGGATGGAGGCGGCAATCTCGGCGCCCAGTCCCACGGTGCGAAAACCTTCTTCCACAACGATAGCCCGATTGGTCTTGCGAATGGATTCCAGCGCCGGCGCCAGATCGAGCGGGCGCAATGTGCGCAGGTCGATTACTTCAAGCTCGATCCCTTCCACCTCCAGTGTCCGGGCCGCCTTCATAGTCTCGACCAACATGCGTCCCCAGGTGACGACGGTGAGGTGTCTGCCGGGGCGCTTCACTTCGGACACGCCGATCGGCAACACGTATTCCTCATCCGGCACTTCGCCCTTCGTGCCGTAGAGCGCCAGGTGCTCGATGAAGAACACCGGGTCGTTGTCGCGGATGGACGCCTTCAGCAGCCCTTTGGCGTCATAGGGCGTGGACGGATAGACGACTTTCAGGCCGGGAATGGAGGCCAGCCAGTTCTCGAAGGTCTGTGAGTGCGTGGAGGCCGTGCGCCCCCAGCCGGCCGGCGAGCGGATGACCATTGGCGCCTGAATCTGCCGGTTGAACATGTGGTGCTGTTTGGCGACGTGATTGACGATCTGATCCCAGGCTACCAGCGCAAAGTTGATCGTCATCAACTCGCACACCGGCCGGATGCCGCCCATGGCCGCGCCGAGGCCAACGCCGACAATCGCTTCCTCGGCGATCGGCACATCGCGCACACGGCCGGGGAACTCCTTCGCCAGGCCGGCGGTCACGCCATACGCGCCGCCGCCGCCATAGGCCACGATGTCCTCGCCCCAGATCACAACGTTCGGATCACGAGTCATTTCTTCGCGCAGAGCGCGCTTCAACGCTTCACGATAGGTGATTTCAGCCATGCCTGCCCATCCCGTTCTTGATGATCATCGGCCCCAGGGTCGGCGGCCCGATCAACGAACCGTCGATCTGCATATTGCTCACCGCTTCAGCGTAGATGCCTTCGTACAGCGTCTCGCGCGCCGGCTCGGCGCTGGCGTCGGCAAACGCCACAGCGTCTTCGACTTCTGCTTCCACGTCGCGCGCGATCTGCTCCAGATCCTGGGGCGTAGCCAGCTTGCGCTCCAACAGGACCTCGGCAAAAGCCGGAATGGGATCGCGCTCTTTCCACTCGGCCACCTGGGACCTGGGCCGCTGCACGTCGGCGTCGGCCATGGAATGGCCGCGATGGCGAAAGGTGACGGCTTCGAGCAATGCCGGCCCTTCACCGTTGCGGGCGCGCTCGGCCAGCCGGCACACCGCTTCATGCACCGCCAGCACGTCGTTGCCGTCCACCTGTTCGGCATGCATGTCGTAGGCGCACGCCTTGCGATAGATCTCGGTCACGGCGCTATGGTTGTCAATGACAGTGCCCATGGCGTACTGGTTGTTCTCGACCGTGAAGATGACCGGCAAGCGCCACAGTTGCGCCCAGTTCAGCGCGGCGTGAAAAGTGCCGATGTTCGTTGATCCATCGCCCATCACGCAAAAGACCACACGGCCCGTCTTGTGATGCTGCGCCGCATAGGCCAGGCCGGCCGCCAGCGGCAAATGGCCGCCGACGATGGCATACCCGCCCCAGAAACGCTTCGACACGTCCGCCAGATGCATCGATCCGCCGCGCCCGCCGGTCGTGCCGGTTTCGCGGCCAAACAATTCGGCCATCACCGCCCGCGCCGAAATTCCGCGCGCCAGCGCATAGCCGTGATCCCGATAGTGCGTCACCAGATCATCGTCCGGCCTCAGCGCAGACAGCGCGCCGACCGCAATCGCCTCCTGGCCGTTATACAGATGCAGAAACCCGCCGATCTTCGCCCTGGCGTACATTTCCGCCGACTTGTCCTCGAACACACGGATCAACAGCATCTGCCGATACAATGAAACCAGCTTATCTCTGTCCATATGATGACTCCGCATCACACAAATCACCGCCGCTCAGACGCCACAAAGTGAGCCGCAGGCGCGCAGCTTTGATAAAAACACAATCATTCAATTTTGCCACAGTCAGCAGACAACCAACAATCGGCAATCGGCAATCGGCAATCGGCAATCGTCAATCGTCAATTACCAATCGTCAATCGTCAATCGACCTGGCCAGTGTGGGCGCGGCCGCGCCGGCCAGCGCATTCTCGCGCAATTCGAGGGCAAAGAGCAGCGACGACAACCGGTTCAGGTAGCGGCAAAGTTCGGGGTTTTCAATCAGACCATCATGGAGCAGATGGACGACAAGTCGCTCGGCGCGGCGCACGATGGCGCGCGCCAGATCGAGCCAGGCGCCCGGCGCGCTGTCGCCGGGAACGATGAACTCGCGCGGCCAGGTGATTTGGGCCGTGACCGCCTCGATCTGATCCTCAAGCCAGCGCACCCGGCCGGCATCGATGAAGCGGAAACGGGCCGCCGCCTGCTGGGAAGCGGCCAGTTCGGACATCAGCCGATACAGGTCGCGCTGGGCGGTCAACAGGATGCTGCGAGTCAAGTCGCTGGCAGCCGCCGCCCGGGCCACGCCCATGGCGGCGCTGGCTTCATCTACTGTGCCGTAGGCTTCAGGTTGCGGCATGTACTTGGCAACCCGGCCTTCACCAAGCAGATTCGTGTATCCGTCGTCTCCTGTGCGGGTGTACAGTTGGTTACTCATCGCAAGGCATTATAATGTCGCGGCTGTGTTGTTCGGCCGCTTCGCGCCGGAGCGGCGCGCTCCGGGATGAACCGGCCGCAAAACTGATTGCGATTCAACATTAAACCAGGATGTACCCCGACAGCGAAATTCTCTTTCCCGCTCGTTGCATTCCTGAATTGCGCAATGTCCGGCCCGGCGAGACATGGCGCAAACTGATCGACCGTCTTGCTCAACTCCCCGAGACGCACGAGGACGTGCTGGCTTTCTCGCTGATGATGATCCGGCTCAGCAACTGCCTGACGTGCGACCTCGACAGCTATCGCGCCAGCCTGGGCTGTTGCCAGTGCGCCCGCCGCACCATCCAGAGCTTCAAGGGCAACGACAGCGCGCTGGTCGCGCGGATGGAAGAGGCAAGGTCAGAACTTCACGCGGCGCAGGCCCCGCAGCCCGCGACAGCGCCGGCCTCAGCCGCCCCGGCCGAGGCAGACAACAAGACGCGCCGCGCCAACAACCGCGCGCGCGCGCGCCGATCCTGAAACATCTCCATGTCACGCATTCGCATTGTTCATCACGACCACGACCGCGCCGGCGACGGCGCCCGGCTGAAAGTCAGCCTCCCCGACGACTACACCGAACTGGCCCGGCGCGCCGACGCCACCATCCGCGCGTTGACAGCGCCCCACCCGCGCACGGCGCGTTTGTACGATCTGCTCATCAGCGACCCGCGCATGGGCGCGCACTGGAATCTGTCGAACTACACCACCGTCGGCAAGCTCAACTACAACGACCATGGCCCCATCCACGCCCGCGTCGTCACCGCCGCCACCATGCAGATCATGACCCTGCTCACCGAGGCGAACGTGCCGATGGACGTGATCGTTTCAGGCGCCGGCGAAGTGGATGACAGCTTCCTGGTTGCGCTGGGCGGCATCATGCTGCATGACATCGGCAACTCGATTCATCGCGCCGGCCACGAAATGATCGGCATGATGCTGGCGCAGCCCATCCTGGCCGACTATCTGCCCCTGCTGTACGACGACCGCGAACAGCAGCAGCTCATTCACAACTTCATCCTGTCGGCCATTCACACCCACGACGTGAATCCGGCGCCGTTGTTCATGGAGGGCGCTGTCGTGGCTGTGGCCGACGGCAGCGATATGACCAAAGGCCGCGCGCGGATGCCGTTCGATCTGGGCAAGATCGACATTCACGCCGTGTCCGCGCTGGCGATCGAGGAAGTGAACATCCGGCGTGGCGAGGACGCGCCGGTGGAGATCGAAGTGCTGATGAGCAACTCGGCCGGGATTTTCCAGGTCGAAGAGACGCTGGTGCGCAAGCTGCTGGTGACGCCGCTCAAGTCCTATGTCACGGTCAAGGCCAGCACCATCGAGGCGGGCAACGACTGCGACAAGCGCATCCTGCACAGCGTCACGCTCAGGAACGGCCGGCTGACACCCCTGTGAGGCGATTGACGATTGTGGGATTGACGATTGACGATTGTGGGATTGACGATTGACAATTGAGCAATTACTCAATGGCCCAATCACTCAATCACCCAATGGCTCAATCCTCAGGCCCGATCGGCCTGCTGAGGATAGCGGTCAAGAGATCAACGCAGGCCTGGACATCTTTCACATCCACCATCTCGCTGATGGAGTGCACATAGCGCGTGGGAATGGAGATGCAGCCGGCCGGCACGCCCTCGCGCGCCATCTGAATCGCCGCCGTGTCCGTCCCGCCGGCCGTCAGCACTTCGAGCTGATACGGAATACGCGCTTCCTTTGCGCGCGCCACCATCAGCGCGCGCAGGCGCGGGTCGGCGATCACCGATGAATCCTGCACCTTGATCGCGGCGCCTTTGCCAAGCGCGACCGACATCGGAGCAGCTTCGGGGAAATCGCCGGTCAGGGTGACATCCACCGCAATGCCGATGTCGGGATTGACGGCAAAAGCGGATGTGCGCGCGCCGCGCAGACCCACTTCCTCCTGCGCGCTGAACACTGCGTAGACATCGTGCGGCGTGCGCTTGAGTTGCCGCAGCGCCTGGATGACCACCGCGCAGCCAATGCGGTCGTCCATGCTTTTGGCGATGAGCCGGTCGCCCTGGCGCGCCAGCGCGCCGGCCAGCGCGCCCATGTCGCCCACCCTGACCGGCGCGGATTTGGCGTCGGTCGCGCCGACATCGATGAAGAGGTCAGTCATTTTGGGCGCGCCATCGGCTGCCAGGATGCCCTTATCCACCTGTATCGTGCCGATCGTCCCATTCTCGAACAGAACCCGATTGCCGAGCAGCGAGAGCGGGCGCAATCCGCCCACAGCAGCGAATCGGACAAACCCCTTTTCGTCGATGTGCGAGACGACAAGGCCGATCTCGTCCATGTGCGCGGAGAGCATGACGCGCAATGGCGCCGCGCCGGCCGGCGGCTTCACCGTCGCCCGCTTGAGCGCAATCAGATTGCCCATGCGGTCCGTGCGCGTCTCATCGACAAGGCCGGCCACATGCTGCTCAATGACCGCGCGGATGCGGCCCTCACGACCCGGCGGGCCCCACGTCTCGACCAGCGATTGAATGAGTTCGATGTCCATAAGGCGCGATGATACCCCACAGATCAGGATTGATATTCGATTGCGATCGGCTGCGACCAGGCCATGCGGCTGCCCATCCCGAAGCACTCGACGCGAACGTATTTGAGGCTTTCCACAACATCGGGCGTGTCAGGGGCAGTCCAGCTTGCCTGCGCGGCTTCCACCGTCTGCGCGACAACACCCCAGCGGGTGACGAAGCGAATGCACTGCGCGTCGGGCGCAACCACATGGAGTGTCGGCCCATCTACGCGGATCATCTCGATGGACACGCCGGTTGAAGCGTAGAAGCGCCCGGCGCGCAGCGTTTCCAGAATGCCGGCAACGGTGGGCGGCGCGCTCGCGTCCCACTGCGCCACATTCCAGGCCCGCCCATCGTCTGTAGGATAGTGCGAATCGTCGTTGGCAAAGCCCCACACCCACTTGTCCTGGGAGAGCAGCCGGTCCCAGCGGTCGGTAGCCAGCGCCGCGCCTTCCAGCCGGTCGATCACGGCATTGTAGATCTCGATGCCGGCTGCGCCGTTCAACGCCTGCATCAACTCCTGCGGGAAGTGGTTGAAATGCCACTGCCAGTTGGGATGGTTCAACACGGCCAGGCCGCCTTGCGCTGTGATGAAGTCGAGGACGCGCTGACGATCCACAGCCGGCTCCTGCACCGCCTCAAGGCCAAGCTGAAGGATATGCGGGCCTCGCGCGCTCACCTCCACGCCGGGCAGCAGCGTCAGGCGCGTGCCCGTCTGGTACTCGCGGACCGGCGCCAGCGCGTCATGATCGGTAAGCGCGAGGAAGTCATAGCCAAGCTGCTCGTAGGCGGCGATGACCTGTTCGGGCGGGCGCGAGCCATCGCTGATCGTGGTGTGGGCATGCAAGTTGCCGCGCAGCCATCTCACAGAGCCGGTCGCGGAATCCAAATAGGGAGATTTCAAACGCACTCTGGTCATGGGATGTAATGCTCAGTTTCAGAGTTCATGGGTCGCACCAGGCGCCGGCGCCTCCTCAATGGCGAACCCACCAGGCGTCGGTCACCAGACACACTCCGCCGCGTCGTTGCAAGACAGGGCGAATCGACTCAACCAGCGCCTCAATTTGCTCTGGCTCGCATGTAGTGAGCAGATAGCTGTTCTGGAACGCGCCGCCGGGGTCATCCCCCAGGCGCATCCCGCGTTCGCCGCGTCCGGCCACGTCGCGCACAATCGTGTAGCCGGACACGCCGCGCCGCTCGAGCAGCCGGATGATCTGAGGGATATCGGCGCTGTCCGCGACAATCTCGACGCGCTTGATGGGACGCATAAACTTCACCAGAACAGGTTGATCGCGCTGATATAGAGCGGAATGCCAAGCACCACATTCAACGGGAACGTCACACCCAACGCCAGGGTGACGTAGATAGCCGGGTCCGCTTCAGGGACGGCCTGGCGCATGGCAGCCGGCGCAGCGATATACGACGCGCTGGCGCACAGGACGACGAACAACAGCGCGTCGCCCGACGACAAGCCGATCAGACGAGCCGACAACAGCCCCAGGCCGGCGTTCAGCAACGGCAGCGCCAGCGCAAACCCAATCAGCGCCAAGCCCAGTTTCTTTAGCAAACTGACGCGGCGCGCCGCCACAAGCCCCATATCCAGCAGAAAGAGGCTGAGCACGCCATAAAAGATGCCCTCGGTGAACGGCTTGAGCGTCGCAGCGTTGCGCGGGTCGGCCAACAGGCCGATGACCAGGCTGCCCAACAACACCAGCACCGAGCCGTTGAACAGTGATTCGCGCAACAGCGCGCCGATGGATAAAGACGAGGTTCCGTTTGCTGTTGACCCGCCCCAGCGCGCCAGTATTACGCCTGTGATAATGGCCGGCCATTCCATCAGCGCCAGACCGGCTACCATGAAACCACTCTGTTGCCAGCCAACCTGTTCAAGAAAGGCGCTGGCAGTGACAAAGGTCACTGCGCTGACCGAGCCATACGCCGCAGCCAGCGCCGCCGCGTTAGGCCGGTCGAGCTTCCGGCGCAGCGCCCAAAACATGTACAACGGCATCAGAGCCGATAGCAGCATGGCAACGGCGAATGCTGCCAGCGCCTGACTATTTCCATTCTGAGCCAGCGCTGCGCCGCCCTTGAAACCTATCGCTAAAAGTAAATAGAGCGAGAGCAGGCGCGGAATAGGCGCCGGCAGATCAAGATCGGAGTGGACAGCAACCGCCAGCGCGCCCAGCAGAAAGAACAAAACAGGCGGATTGAGCAGGTTCGAAGTGACAAAGTCCGCCATGTCTGGTTTATTCGCCGATGATCTTGACCAGCACGCGCTTGCGCCGGCGCCCGTCGAATTCGCCGTAGAAAATCTGCTCCCAGGGGCCGAAGTCGAGCCGGCCCTCTGTGATAGCGACGACTACTTCCCGACCCATGACCTGGCGCTTCAGATGAGCGTCGGCGTTGTCCTCGCCCGTGTCGTTGTGCCGATATTGCGAGATCGGCTCGTGCGGCGCCAGTTTCTCCAGCCAGCGCTCATAGTCATGATGCAACCCGCTCTCGTCGTCGTTGATGAAGACTGAGCTGGTGATGTGCATGGCATTCACCAGCGCCAATCCTTCTCTAACGCCGCTCTCTTGCACGCACTGCTCGACCTGCGGCGTGATGTTCACAAATGCGCGGCGCGCGGGCACGTTGAACCACAGTTCCTTGCGGTAGCTTTTCATGGGCGCTATTATCGCCGCCAGACTGGACGGCAAGCCCGGCGGCTTGCCCTACAGGGTCACATCGCACAGGTGATAAGCGGCGCGCAGGGCCGCTACCGGATCGCCTTTGGGCACAAACTCCTGGCCGACATAGCCCGTGTAAGCGGTGGCAGCAATCGCGCGCATGATGCCGGCGTAGTTCAGCTCCTGCGTGTCGTCCAGGTCATGCCGGCCCGGATTGCCGGCGGTGTGGATGTGGCCGATCAGATCGATATGATCGCGCAGCGCGCGGATGACATCGCCCTCCATGATCTGCATGTGATAGATGTCGTATAGCAGCCTGACCCTGGGCGAGTTGACCGCGCGAATGACCTGCGCGCCCCAGATGGTGTGGTCGCACTGGTAATCCTTGTGATCGACTTTGGAGTTCAGCAACTCCAACACCAGCGTGACCCCTTTGGCCTCGGCAGCCGGCGCAACGCGGCGCAGGCCCTCGGCGGTATTGGCCGCGCCGGTCTCATCGTCCAGGCCGTTGCGGTTGCCGGAGAAGCAGATCAGGTTCGGAATCTGGTAGCGCACCGCCAGTTCCAGCATCTGATTGATCTCATCTTCGATGCGATTGTGGTTCTCGCGCCGGTTGAGGCCGTCCTCCAGCGAGGCGTGGCCGCCGTGACTGGCGATGACCAGCCCCGCATCGCGGGCGGTGTCCCACAGATCGCGCGGCAACAATTCAACCGCCGTGTAGCCGACGGCTTTGGCCGCCTGCATCAACTCGCGCGCATCCTGGCCCTGCCGATGGAAACTCCACCATGAAAAGGATTGTTTGATCCTGCCCATGCCGATCAAGTGTAGCGCATCACAGTAACGCGGGATTCATCCCGCACAGCGGCAAACACGGCCAGGCTTTGCGCGACGGTTGCCACAATCGCCCTGGCGTCAATTCCCAATCGTCAATCGCCAGTCACCCGATCGCCAATTGTCACGCCTTCCACTTGATGCTGCATCCGACGCTGGGTTTCTGAATCGGATTCACCGGCTGGCAACTCAAAATTGCGTCCAGCGCGGCACGGGCATCGGCGGCAGTGGCCGGGCGGCCGCTATTCGGGCGCGTGTCGTCCAACTGGCCGCGATAGGCCAGCTTCATGTCGCCATCGAAGATGAACGTGTCGGGCGTGCACACCGCGCCATAGCTGCGCGCCACTTCCTGCGTCTCGTCGAACAGATACGGGAACGGATACCCCACGCGCTGCGCCTCGGCGCGCATCTTGTCCGGCGCGTCTTCCGGGTATTGCGCGGGGTCATTCGCGCTGATGGCAACAAACGACACGCCCCTGGGCATGTAGTCGTTTGCCAGATCGACCAGCGCGCGATCGACATGTTTGACATACGGGCAGTGGTTGCAGATGAACAGGATGACTGTTGCGCGGCTGGATTGCACATCGGCCAGGCGCATTGTCCTGCCCGACACTGTGTCGGTCAGGGCGAATTCAGGCGCTCTGGCGCCCAACGGCAACGTCGCGTTCGTCTCAGAAGTCGTCGGCATTTCAACACCTCCACCTGGAATCTTTCGCGCTCAATGATACCAACCACTCAATCGAGCGCCCCGGCCCAGCCGAGCGCAAGATCGGCGTCGTCAGCATCCACCTGAACGAGACCATGCGCCAACCAGTCGTGATAGCGCCGCCACGCGGCGACGGCTTCATCCTCCCCAACCAGCGAGAAGCGCAACTGGTCGCCGGGCAGCAGTTGCGCGGCCAGCGGCAGGTCGGCGCGAATGACCACGCCGGCAATCGGATAGCCGCCGGTGGTCTGGGCGTCAGCCATGAGCAGGATTGGACGGCCATCGGTCGGGACTTGCAGCGCGCCCATGACCACGCCGAGCGAGGGCAGAGTGGCCGAGTGCGCCTGAACCAGCTTCGGCCCATCCAGGCGGTAACCGATGCGATTGGATTGCTGACCGACCCGCCAGGGCGCGCTGTACAGCGCAGCGATTGACTCCGGCGTGAAGTGATCGACATGCGGCCCCGGCAAGACGCGCAGGGCCGGCCATGAACGATAGGCCGGGCGCATGTCTTCGCGCCACACGTGGCCGGCCACACGATCGGGCGCTGCGACACGCGACGCGCTGATCACATCGCCGGCCCGCAGGGCGCGCCCCGCCAGCCCGCCAAAGCCGGCAGCCAGATCGGTGCTGCGCGAGCCGAGCACAGCAGGAACATCGACACCGCCGGCCAGCGCCAGATACGCCCGCGCGCCCCAGTCGCGCCGGCGACCGGCAAACACCAATCGCGCGCCCGGACGCATCACAAATGAAACCCACAGTGGGGCCAGGTAGTCGTCGAGCCGTGGGGCGAGGTCGGCGCCGGCAATAGCCACAATCAGCGGGGCCAGCGCGTCAAAGATCGCTCCGCCGGCGGTGATCTCGATCGCAGCGGCATCGGGCGGATTTCCAACCAGCCGGTTGGCGGCCTGAAGCGCAAAGGCATCCATCGCGCCGCCGGCCGGCACGCCGTGCCGCATCGCATGAGGCCGGCCCAAATCCTGAACGGTAGTCAGCAGGCCGGGGCTGATGATCTCAAGGAGGGGCGCACTCACGCGCGGGATTGTACTGCGCGGCGCGCAAGCACTGCTGGACTGTCAGACACTCTCATCGCCCGCCGAAACCTGCGCTGCCATGTCAGACTCTGACAGATCGATCGTCCGACACCACGCCGCCATCACCGGCGCGCATCTGGCAGATCGATGCTGGTATACCGCTTCCCAGAACTTTGCCAGACGCAAAGCAAAAGGAGGCGCGTATGCCCAGGCATCTGCGTGTCAAGATGATCCTGCCGGCTCTGACCGAGGCAACCAGCCCGTTCTGGCGGCCCATCAAGTATTCGCTGTTCCCGCCGCTGGGCCTGGCCACACTGGCCGGCTATCTGGATGACGCCGACGAGGTCAGCATTCACGATGAGCACGTCGAACGGCTCGCTCTGGACGACCATCCCGACCTGGTCGTCATCCAGACATACATCACCTCAGCCCGTCGCGCGTACGCGCTGGCCGACCACTATCGGGCGCGCGGGGCATACGTGTGTCTGGGCGGATTGCACACAACCTCGTTGCCCGATGAAGCGTCCCGCCATGCCGACAGCGTTTTCATCGGACCCGGCGAAGACACATGGCCGGCCTTCCTGGCCGACTTCCACGCCGGCCGGCCCAGGCCGCGCTATGTATCCACCACTCGAACGCTCGAAGATTTGCCCCCCATCCGGCGCGATCTCATCAAGCGGCGTCTTTACCTTGTGCCGAATTCCATCGTTGTCTCGCGGGGTTGCCCGCACACGTGCGACTTCTGCTACAAAGAGGCGTTCTTCAAGGGCGGCAAGTCTTTCTACACCCGGCGCGTGGACCAGGCGCTGGCCGAGATCGCAGGGTTGCCAGGCCGGCATCTTTACTTTCTGGACGACCATTTGTTTGGCAACCCGCGCTTTGCGCTGGCGCTGTTCAACGACATGCGCGGCATGGGACGCATCTGGCAGGCCGCCGGCACCGTGCAGTCTGTGCTCGCGCCGGGGCTGATTGAGCAGGCTGCGGCCTGCGGGCTGCGCAGCCTGTTTGTGGGCTTTGAAACGCTCAGCCAGAACAACCTGGTTGCCCAGCACAAAATGCAGAACCTGCGCTACGACTACGCCGCCGCCATTCGCAAACTGCACGATCTGGGCGTGATGGTCAATGCCAGCTTCGTGTTCGGCATGGATGAAGATGACCCGGACGTGTTCGACCGCACCGTGGCATGGGCCGTCGAACAGGGAATCGAAACGGCCACGTTTCACATCCTGACGCCCTACCCCGGCACGGCGCTATACGCCCGCATGGTCGCGCAGGGCCGCGTGCTGCATTCCAACTGGGATTTGTATGACACACGCCACGCGGTGTTCCAGCCGGCGCGCATGACGCCGCAGGCGCTGGAGGCCGGCTACTGGCGGGCCTATCGCCAGTTCTATCGCTGGCGCAACATCTTCGCCGGCGCATCGGTCAAGACCGGCCTGGCGAGCAGGCTGCGCCATGTGGCCTACGCCGGCGGCTGGAAAAAGCTTGAGCCTTTGTGGGACATCATCATTCGCGCGCGACAGGTCACGCGCATGTTGCCAATGCTCGAACGCATCCTGGCCGGGCCGGCGCAGACAACGCCGACCGGCGCGCGAACGGAAAACGCCGGTTTGCCGGACAGCGCGGACTATGTGCGCACAACCGCGCAGAAGTAATATCACAGTGCTATGGCGAATCACGCTGTGTCTGAAACAACCCGGACAGATGTGCCGGGTGATGCGGCCCGCGCTGCAAGCGCCGGGGCAGCCGGGCGGGGCAAACTTGTCGATGCGCTGGCTATGTTAACCGGCCTGTATGGAGTGGGAACCGCGCTGTTTCTGGCGCTCGGCCTTGCCCCCGGTGAAGAGCTGGCGATTGTGGGGCTGTTCAACACCCTGCTGCCGGCGCTGCTGTTGCCGGCCATTGTGCTCGCCATTGTCTGGCTCGTGGCGCGGCGTTGGAAGCTGGTCCTGCTCATGGCGCCGGCCCTCCTCGCGCTGGTGTCGGGATACGGCGCGTTGTTTCTGCCCCGGCCCGGCCCGCCACCCACAGCGCCGCAGATATCCGTGTTGACATTCAACCTGCACGCCGAACGGTTCGCGTTGACGCCGATGGTCGATGTCATCCGCGCCGCCGGCGCAGACATCGTGGCGTTGCAGGAAATTAGCCCCGAAGCCGCTGAAACCTTCCGCGCCCAACTGAGCGATCTCTATCCGCATCAGGCAGTTCATCTGCACCCCGACAACCCGGTGATGGGACAGGGCGTGCTGAGCAAACACCCGCTGCGCGACAGCGAATACTGGCAGGTGGCGATGTGGCACCAGCGCGTGATCGTGACCGTCGATGGCATGGACATCACGCTGTACAACGTTCACCCGCACATCCCTTTTGCGCGCGCGCCGGCCGGCCTCGCGTTCGACGCCGGGATGCGCGGGCGCGACATCGCCGACATTCTCGAACGGGCCGGGCGCGAACAAACGCCGGTCATTCTGGCCGGCGACTTCAACATGACCGATCGCTGCGCGCACTATCGCTGGGTGACGGCACACTACCGTGACGCTTTTCGCGAAGCCGGCCGGGGATTTGGATTCACCTTCCCCGACTTCAGCAGCCCGAACGCTTTGCCGCGTGGATTGCCCCGCATAGCATTGCCAGTGCCGCTGCTGACGCGCATCGACTACGTGTTCTATAGCGAGCATTTCCACGCCGCCGAAGCATTCGTATGGCCATCGGCCGGCGGCTCGGATCATCGGCCCGTGCTGGCGCGGCTGGCTTTTGCGCGCTAAACAATACTGACCCGAACATCGCTGGGAATGAACTATGATTGCCGGCGACACAGGAGCAATGATCCCCATGACCAATCCATCAACCCGATCCGACCCGTCTGCGCCTCTGACAGCGGGCGCGCGCACGCGCCGCGAAATTTTCAGCCAGCCCGAAAGCTGGCAGGGCGCGGTGAACGCCGTGCTGGCCGGCCGCGCATTGCTGAGCGAGGGCTACTACCAGAATTCTGCCCGGCCCCTGCTCTTTGTCGCGTGCGGCTCGCCGTACTATCTGGGCCTGAGCGCCGCGTCGGTGTATCGCGCGCTCACCGGCCGGGTGGCTGCTGCCGCGCCGGCGTCGGAAGTGCTGTTCAACTACGACAGCGTCGTGGCGCGCGGCGCGGCCCCGCTTGTCATCGCCGTCAGCCGGAGCGGCGAGACGAGCGAGTTGCTGGCTGCGTGCCGCAAACTGCGCGCCGCCGGCAGCCCCATTCTGGCCGTCACGGTCGCGCTGCAATCGTCATTGCACCGGCTGGCTGATCTGGCCGTGACCATTCCCAACGCGGACGAGGAGAGCGTCGCCCAGACCCGCGCCTTCAGCGCGATGTTGATTGCCACGCTGGGCGCGATCGCTGTGGCCGGGCGCGATGAAACCACGCTGGCCGGCTTGCAGCAGGCCGCGCGACAAGCCGGCGACTACCTGGCGCGCCTCGATGAACCGATGCGCGAGCTGATCGGGCGCGGCATTCGGCAGGCATACTTCCTCGGTTCGGGAGCGCGCTACGGCCTGGCGAACGAAGGCGCGCTGAAGATGAAGGAGATGTCGCTGACCCCCGCCGAGGCGTTCCATTTCCTGGAGTTCCGGCACGGGCCGCAGTCGATGGTAGACGAGCAAACGCTGGTGGTCGGGCTGGTGTCGCGCCATGCCGCGTCGGAGGAATTGCAAGTGCTGCGTGAGGTACGCGCGCTGGGCGGGCAGGCGCTGGCGATCGGGCCGGCGGAGATGGCAACGGACGCCGACGACGTGGCGCAAGTTGCATTCGAGGCGGGGTTGCCGGAGATCGTTGCGCTGCCGTTCTACATGCCGCCGCTGCACCTGCTGGCGTATTACCAGGCGATGCGCAAGGGGCTGGACTGCGACAGTCCGCGCAACCTGAAGCACTTCATCAGTCTGCCAAACCTGTAAAGAATCTGTCTCCAAACCTGAGCCCCCAATCGCCAGGACGCGATGGGAGAGCAGAGAACCCATAGGATCCAGACGTGACCGCGCAGACGCGCTGCGTCTGAGAATGTGGCGTGAACCACGCCGGCACGCCGGCCGCTGGCACGCCGCCGCCGGGCCTCTGCGCTTGACACAGTCAAAAAGCGGTGATAGGATCGATTTATCTGATTCATCGGATTAATTTGACAAATATAACCCAGACCGAAAGCCATGCTGCTTGACAAGCTCGATTCCGATCTCGTGCGATATATCGTCGAACGCGAGTTCCGGCCGGGAGACCGGCTCCCGCCGCTGGAAGAAATCAGCAAAGCGCTGGAGATCAGCATCGGCAAACTGCGCGAGCAACTGGAAGTGGCGCGCAGCCTGGGCCTGGTTGATGTGCGCCCGCGCGCCGGCATTCACCTCTCCGAATACACTTTCCTGCCCGCCATCCGCTTCAGCCTGCTGTACGCCCTGGCATCCGACCCCAACCAGTTCGAGGCGTTCAGCGCGCTGCGCAATCATGTCGAATCGGCGTTCTGGCACGAGGCGGCGCAACAACTGACCGCCGCAGACCATGCCCAACTGCGCGCGATTATTGCCCGCGCCTGGGACAAACTCAACGGGCAACCCATTCGCATCCCGCACGCCGAACATCGCGAACTCCACATGACGATATTTGCCCGCCTCGAAAACCCGTTTGTCAAGGGCCTGCTGGAAGCGTACTGGGAAGCATACGAGGCGGTGGGGCTGAACGTGTTTTCGGATTATCAGTATCTGCGCGAGGTGTGGACGTACCACGAGCGCATGGTTGACGCGATTGTGGCCGGCCGGCTGGACGAAGGCCACCGCCTGCTGGTCGAACACGCGCAGTTGTTGCAGCACCGCGAAGCGCCGCAGGCCGCCTCTGGCCGGCCACCCAGGACGCGCGTTGCGGCGCGGGACGCGGGACACAACGGCGCCGGGAAACCAGCCGGCGACAAACACCCTGCGAAGGTTGCGCTTGCGCGGCGCTGATGGCGGCGCGAGGCCATCAGCGCCGAATCAAACAAAGTTGGAAGTTCGAGTGTGGAAGGAGAAATGAGATGATCGCTTCAACACAGGCCGGGCAGCAGACCGGCATTTACGCAGCCAGCGTCCGCGAAGACGCGCTGGCCAGTCGCCCGCCGGTGATCAATGATTTTTCGATCAGCGTGGCGACCAAAAACGGCTCCGGCAGCCAGACGGCCAACACCACATTATTGCGCGCGCTGTTCAAGATGGGAATTCCGGTCAGCGGCAAGAACCTGTTTCCGTCGAACATCCAGGGCATGCCCACCTGGTACACCATCCGGGCAAATAAAGACGGCTTCATCGCTCGCAAGCCCCACGCCGAGATTGTTGTCGCCATCAACCCGGCGACCGCTATCGAAGACTACCAGTCTGTCGAGCCCGGCGGCTTCTTCATGTACGCCGACGACATCAGGCTGCAGATGAACCGCAACGACATCTCGCACTACCCCATCCCGGTCAAAAAGCTGGCGACCGAGAACGAGAAGGACCCCAAACTGCGCACCTACGTGGCAAACATGGTCTACGTCGGCGCGCTGGCGCAGTTGCTGGGCATCGATCTGGCCGATATCGAAAGCGCCCTGCTCTTCCACTTCAAAGGCAAGCGCAAGCCGGTGGACTCGAACATGAAGGTCGTGCGCCTGGCCCACCAGTGGGCCGCCGACAACCTGATCAAGACAGATCCCTTCCGCGTGCAGAAGATGAGCGCAACAGACGGGCTGATCATGATCGACGGCAACACCGCCGGCGCGCTGGGCGCGATCTACGGCGGCGTCACCTTCGTGGCGTGGTATCCGATCACGCCGGCCACCGGCCTGGCCGATGCCCTGAGTCACTTTCTGCCGCGACTGCGCACAGACCCGGACACCGGCCTGCCGACGTATGCGATTTTGCAAGCGGAAGACGAGCTGGGCGCGCTGGGCATGGTGGTCGGCGCGGGTTGGGCCGGCGCGCGCGCCATGACCTCCACCTCCGGGCCGGGCATTTCACTCATGACCGAATTCACCGGCCTGGCCTACTTTGCCGAAGTTCCGGCAGTGGTGTGGGATGTGCAACGCATGGGGCCGAGCACCGGCATGCCCACCCGCGTCTCGCAGGGCGATGTGCTGAAAGTGTATTTCCTCGGCCATGGCGACGCCAAACACCCGTGCTTCCTGCCCGGCAGCGTCAAGGAATGTTTCGAGTTCGGCTGGCGGGCGCTCGATCTGGCAGAGCGTTTGCAAACCCCTGTGTTCGTGTTGAGCGACCTGGACCTGGGCATGAACCAGTGGATGAGCGAGCCGTTTGAATACCCCGATCAGCCCATGCAGCGCGGCAAGGTGCTGACCGCCGACGACCTGAAGCAGTTGGGCGGATTCGCGCGTTACAAGGATGTGGATGGCGACGGGGTCGGCTATCGCACGCTGCCCGGCACCGATCATCCTCTGGCAGCCTACTTCACGCGCGGCACCGGCCACAACGAGCGCGCGCAGCTTTCGGAACGACCCGAAGACTGGACCAGCAACATGGCCCGCCTGGGCCGCAAGTTCGAGACGGCGCGCGCGCTGATGCCGAAGCCCGTCGTTCAGCGTGTCGATGGCGCAGAGATCGGCATCATCAGCTACGGGTCGGCCGACCCGGCGGTCGAAGAAGCGCGGGCGCTGTTGGCGCGGGCCGGGATCAAGGCATCGTATCTGCGACTGCGCGCGCTGCCGCTGGAGCAGACCACCACCGAGTTCATCGCGGCGCACCGGCGCTGCTACGTCGTGGAATTGAACACCGACGCGCAAATGCTTCAGTTGCTGCGACTGCACGCGCCGGAGCACGCAACGCGCCTCGTCGCCGCCAACTATTCAGACGGCCTGCCGTTGACGGCAGAGTGGATCAGCACGGCGATCCGTTCGGGCGAAGGTTCGGGCGAAGGTTCGGGCGAAGGTTTGGACAAAGGCCCGGCCATTTAAGGAGAATGTGAGATGGGAACTGCATCGCTCCAGAGAGCAAATGTGATCGGCTTGCAGAAGATCGACTACAAAGGCGGCGATTCGACGTTGTGCGCCGGCTGCGGCCACGACTCGATCGCGTCGCAGATCATCACCGCCTGTTATGAGATGGGCGTGAAGCCGGAGAACGTGATCAAGCTGAGCGGCATCGGCTGCTCGAGCAAAAGCCCGGCCTACTTCATGAACCGCGCGTGGGGCTTCAACACGCTGCATGGGCGCATGGCCGCCGTCGCCACCGGCGCGCTGACCGCCAACCACAAGCTGATCGGCATCGGCGTGAGCGGCGACGGCGACACCGGCAGCATCGGCCTGGGCAACTTCAAGCACATGGTGCGCCGCAATGTCCACATGGTGTACATCATCGAGAACAACGGCGTGTATGGGCTGACCAAAGGACAGTTTTCGGCCACCGCCGACGTGGGCCAGGAGCTGAAACACGCCGGCAAAAACGAGCTGCCGCCGATCGACCTGTGCATGGAAGCCCTTGTCGCCGAGTGCGGCTTCGTGGCGCGCTCGTTTGCCGGCGACCCCAAACAGGTTGTCACGCTGCTCAAGGCCGCGCTCAGCCATCGCGGCACGGCTGTCATCGACATCATCAGCCCATGCGTCACCTTCAACAACCATGACGACTCGACCAAGAGCTACATGTGGGGCAAGGCGAACGACGACCGCATCAACGACTTCACGTATGTGCCGCATCAGGAAGAGATCATGGTGGAATACGAAGAGGGCGAGGTGAAGGAAGTCACGCTGCACGACGGCTCGCACATCATCCTGAAGAAACTGGACAGCAAACACGATCCAACTGACCGCGCCGCCGCCATCAAACTGCTGGAAGAAGCGCGCGAAAAGCAGCTCTTCATCACCGGCCTGCTGTATGTGGACAACGGGCGCCAGAACCTGGCCGAGCATTTGCGGCTGGGCGACACGCCTCTGGCGTTGATGCCGCTGGAGCGCCTGCGGCCTCCGCGCGAGTCGCTCGACAAGATTCTGGACTCGATGAAGTAAAAAGCCCGCGCCGGCAACGCGAAACACAAACGCCCGAAACTCTTTGTTTCGGGCGTTTGCTTTTCAACAGTGCGGGACTATTTTCTGCCGGCGCCGTTGGGCGATGGGCCGATGCCAGTCAGAGACAATTGTTCGGCCAGGTGGCATTTCACCAGTTGGCCATCGACAGGGCGCAATTCCGGCTCCTCGACCCTGCAACGATCCACGGCGTATTTGCAGCGCGGGTGAAAGACGCAGCCGGCTGGCAGATTGGCCAGGTCCGGCACCTCTCCGGCCGACACGGTGCGCTTGACGTTGCGCCCGCTGGTGGTGCGGGGCACTGCGGACAGCAGCGCCTCGGTGTACGGATGGCGCGGGCGCGTCAGCAGCGACTCTTTGCCGGCCACCTCCACCATCTTGCCGGCATACATCACCGCGATACGGTCGGCCATATAGCGCACCACGCTCATGGCGTGGGTGATGAAGATGTAGGTCAACTGGTACTCGGCCTGCAGGTCCTTCAGCAGGTTCAGAATCTGGGCCTGGATGGACACGTCGAGCGCCGACACCGGCTCGTCAGCGACGACCAGTTTGGGCCGCACGACCAGCGCGCGCGCAATACCAATGCGCTGGCGCTGGCCGCCGCTGAAGCTGTGCGGGAACCGGCGCAGGTGTTCCACACGCAGGCCCACTTGCAGGATCACCTCGGTGACCCGATCCTCCAACTCCTTACCCCTGGCGACATTGTTCACCAGCAACGGCTCGCCCACGGTTTCGAGCACGTTCATGCGCGGGTTGAGCGACGAATACGGATCTTGAAAGATCATCTGCGCGTTGCGGCGGAAGGCGCGCAGCGCATTGCCTTCCAACTCGTGAACAGGCAACACACGCTCGCCGTCGCGCAGGAGAATCTCGCCGGCAGTTGGCTCATATAGCCGCAGCACACACCGGCCCAGGGTCGTCTTGCCGCTGCCGCTTTCGCCCACCACGCCCAGCGTCTCACCGGGCTGGATCGCCAGATTGACGCCATCCACCGCTCTGACGTATCCGACCGTGCGCTTTAGGAACCCCTTCTGAATGGGGAACCACTTTCTGAGGCCCCTGATCTCAAGCAGCGCAGTGTCGGAAAGGCCAGCGCTCGGGCTGGACGGCTCGCTTGATTGCACACTCGTTTGCACGCTATTTTCTCCTCGGAATCCCGGCGGGATGTTGATGCCGCCGGTGTCAGGGTTCGCTCTTGTACAGGAAGCAACTGACCTTGTGGTTCGGGCTGACCTCGATCATGGGCGGGCGCACGGCGTCGCAGATGCCCGGCATGCGATGCTCGCATCGGCTGTAGAACGGGCAACCTTTGGGCAGATTGTATGGACTGGGCAGTGTGCCGCTGATCGGCACCAGCCGGTCCTGGCCGCCCTCGACGCGCGGGATCGAGCGCCACAGCGCCTGGGTGTAGGGGTGGAGCGGATGGTCGAAAATCTCGCCGGTCTCCGCCTGTTCCATCACCAGACCCAGGTACATCACCATGATCTCATCGGACATTTCGCTCACCACAGCCAGGTCATGGCTGATGTACATGAGCGCCATGTTGAACTCCTGCTGCAAGTTGGCAATCAGTTCGAGAATCTGGGCTTCGATGGTCACATCGAGAGCGGTAGTCGGCTCGTCGGCAATCAGCAGCCTGGGATTGCATGACAAGGCCATGGCGATCATGGCGCGCTGGCGCATGCCGCCGCTCAATTGGTGCGGGTAAGAATCAATGAGACGTTTGGGCTGGGGAATGCCAACCCGCCCGAGCAGGTCTATGGTGCGCTCACGCACCTGTTTCTTCGACAGATCGGGCAGGTGGAGCTGGATGGCTTCGCCGATCTGGTTGCCAATGGTGAACAGCGGGCTGAAGGAAGTCATCGGCTCCTGGAAGATCATGCTGATCTCCTTCCAGCGCAATGAGCGTATGCGTTCGCCACGCGGATCGAGCTTGAGCATGTCGATGACTTCGCCATTGTGATTCGGGCCGAGGTGCAGCAGAATTTCGCCGCCGACATGTCTGGCCGGCGGCTCGGGGGCGATGCGCATGATCGACTGCGCAGTCACAGACTTGCCGCAGCCGCTTTCACCGATGACGCCGAGCGAGCGGCCCTGTCGAATCTCAAAACTGACGCCATCGACCGCCCTGACGATTCCTTCGTAAAGATAGAAGTACGTGCGCAGATCACGCACCTCGATCAACTTGTCGTTGGTTGAAGCTGATGTCATGTCTTCTTCATTCACTCGAGCAATCGAACGGGCACGGCCCGTCGGCCCGAAGCACTGGCTGAGCAGCTTACCTGGAATATGGATCTGCGGCGTCGCGCAAGCCGTCGCCCACGAAGTTAAAGAGCAGCACCGTGCCGATCACGAACAGCGCCGGGATCAACAGCCAGGACTGCTGCGCCACAGCGACGATGTTCTGCGCGTCCTGCAACAAAACGCCCCAACTGACGGCAGGCGGCTGCATGCCCAGACCGATGAAGCTCAACGCCGTCTCGCCGAGGATCACGCCGGGGATGGAGAGCGTGATGGACACGATGAGATGGCTGGTGAAGCCGGGAAGCAGGTGGCGCATGATGATGCGACTGCGGCTGGCGCCGGCAGCCTGGGCAGCCAGCGCGTAGTCTTCCTCGCGTAGTTGCAGCAACTTGCCGCGCACGACGCGGGCCAGGCCGGCCCATCCAATCACCGACAAGATCAGGGTGATGGCGAAGTAGGTCTGCACAGTCGGCCAGTTGCGCGGCAGCGCCGCCGACAGCGCAATCCACAAGGGCAGCGTCGGGATCGACAACAGGAAGTCGATGATGCGCTGGATGATATCGTCGGCCAGGCCACCCAGATAGCCGGAGATGCCGCCGAGCGTCACGCCCAGCAGGAAGCTCACCATCACGCCGAGCAACCCGATCGACAGCGAAATGCGCGCGCCAAAGAGAGTGCGCGAGAACAGGTCGCGGCCCAGGCGGTCGGTGCCGAACAGGTTGATGGGGGGATTGCCGGGGCCGGTGCCGAACAGGCGCAAATCCGTTTCGATCAGGCCGGCGAATTTATAAGGCTCGCCCCTGGTGAAAAGCTGAATGGGAATAGGGTTTGACGTGTCCGGCTCGAAGACGAACTTGAACGTCCTGGGATCAACGCGTCGTTTCTCTGGATAGATAAATGGTCCGGTTAGGCCGACCCCTTCGCGGCTGAAGTAGATGGTTGTCGGCGGCTTCTGTTGCTGACCTTCAAAGCGCGTCAAGGGGCCATAGGGTGCAACGAAGTCGGCAAAAATAGCGATCAGGTAGAGCGCTATCAACAGAACAGCAGAAATTACGGCCACTCTGTGCTTGCGGAATCGCCACCAGATCAATTGGCGCTGAGTGGCGTAATAAAATCGTTCGTCCTGCGGCCGGGCCTGTTCTTCGGCTGGTTCCGGGCCGGCAACTTCGCCGGCCGGCGCGGCAGTAGTCAGTGGGGACTTGGCGCTCACTTCTTCACTCCTCCGTACCGGATGCGGGGATCCATAGCCGCAAGCAGGATGTCGGAAAGCAGTGTGCCGATCACGGTCAGGGTGCTCAGAATCATGACGATGCTGCCGGCAAGATACATGTCCTGGGCCAGCACCGCGCGCAACAGCAGCGGGCCGGTGGTCTGAATGCTGAGAACGATCGACACCAGCACTTCGCCGGACACCAGGCCGGGCAGCACCCACCCGACCGTGCTGATGATGGGATTGAGCGCCATGCGCACCGGGTACTTCAAGAGCAGTTTCAGCTCTGTCAGCCCCTTGGCGCGCGCCGTAATCACGTATTGCTTCTTCAACTCATCCAGCAGATTGGCGCGCATCACGCGAATGGTCCCGCCGGTGCTGCCGAGGCCGATGATGAACAGCGGCAGGATAAGATGCTTGAGCATGTCGAGGAACTTCTCAATTGACCATGGCGCGTCGAGATATTCACTGGAGAACAAGCCGAGCGGAGAGAAGCCGGTGGTGGTAAATATGACCCAGGCGAGCACCAGGGCCACCAGGAAACCCGGCGTCGCCAGACCGATGAAGCCGATAAACGTAAATATGTAATCCCAGACCGAATATTGATGGGTCGCCGAGTAGATGCCGATGGGAATTGCAATGGCCCACGATAGCAGCAGCGACGCAATCGAGATAGCCATCGTGAGCGGGACTCGCTCCGAGAGCAGATCGTTCACAGGGCGATTCCACTGAAACGACCAGCCCAGATTGCCGTGGAGGATCATGTTCTCCATCCAGCGCAGGTAACGCTCGTGCGGGGGCTTGTCCAGGCCGTACTGCCGGGTGAGGCGGTCCGCCTCGTCCTGTCCCAACTCGACGCCGGACATGCGCAGGCTTTCAATCTGGAAGCTGACCCAGTCGCCCGGCGGCAGTTCGATCACGACAAACGAGACGACGGAAATGAGAAACAGGATGGGGATTAAGGTCACGATACGACGGGCAATATACGCTATCACTTGGCGTTTCCTCCTGGAGGATGACCCTCAGCGCTGCGGGCGAATTTGGACGCCTGGCTGAGAGGGCTGGATCACTGCCGGGACGAACCCGGCAGTGATCCGGGGTTACGGCAAGCCGGCGTGAAACGGCTTACCGATCGAACCACAGTTGCTCGCCCGCGAAGTTGCACGCGATGGCGAAGCCGGCGCTTGCCACGTTGCGCAGATCCTTGTTGGCGATCATCGGGTACTTGACCTGCTCGACGAAGTTGATGTAGGGCAGGTTCTC
>CALBEF010000087.1 GCA_937927775.1 uncultured Anaerolineae bacterium
GCCACCGGCGGCGAGGTGTATCTGAACGGCCTGGCCGGCGAGCGGTTCGCAGTGCGCAACAGCGGCGCGCGCGCCGTGGTCGAGGGCGTCGGCGATCATGGCTGCGAGTACATGACCGGCGGCATCGTGGTGGTGCTGGGCCAGACCGGCGTGAACTTCGCCGCCGGCATGAGCGGCGGCATCGCCTACGTGTACGACCCCACGCAGGACTTTGACGTGTCATGCAACCATGACATGATCGACCTCGACCCCCTGACCGATGCCGAGGATGTGGAGACCGTGCGCAGCATGATCGAGGCCCACTGGCAACACACCGGCAGCCCGCGCGCGCGCTGGATGCTGGACGACTGGGACACGATCCGCCGGCTGTTTGTCAAGGTGTTCCCGATCGAGTACCGGCGCGCGCTGGGACAGATGAAGAAGCTGGAGCGCAACGTGCGCACCCAGGCCGAGAGAGTCGAACGCATGTAGCTGGAGGACGATGATGGCGACTGAAAGGACAACGGCATTTCTGGAGATCGAACGCAAGACAGCGCCGAAGCTCAGCCCGGCTGACCGGTTGCGGCACTATCGTGAGTTTATGATCCGCCGGCCGCCGGAAGACTTGCAGGAGCAGGCGGCGCGCTGTATGAACTGCGGCACGCCGTTCTGCCACGGTCTGGGCTGTCCGCTGGACAACACGATTCCCGAGTTCAACGATCTGGTGTTCAACAGCCGGTGGCGCGAGGCCGCCGACATTCTGCACCTGACCAACAACTTCCCCGAAGTCACCGGGCGCGTGTGCCCGGCCCTGTGCGAAGCGGCATGCATCAACGCCATCGATGGCCAGGCGGTCTCCATTCGCGACATCGAGCTGGCGATCATCGAGAACGCGTTCGAGCAGGGATGGGTCGAACCACAGCCGCCTGCCATCCTGACCGGCAAACGGGTTGCCATCATCGGTTCGGGGCCGGCCGGGCTGGCCGCCGCGCAGCAGTTGCGCCGGGCCGGCCATCAGGTTGTGGTGTTCGAGAAAGCCGAGAAGCCGGGCGGCATTCTGCGCTATGGCATCCCGGACTTCAAGCTGGAGAAGTGGGTGCTCGACCGGCGCATCGAGCAGATGCGCGCCGAAGGCGTGTCGTTCAAATGCCAGGTCGAAGTGGGGCGGGATGTGTCCGCGTCGTACATCCAACGCCGATTCGACGCATTGTGCGTCACCATCGGCGCGGGCAGGCCGCGCGACCTGGCTATTCCCGGCCGCGACCTCGACGGCGTTCATCTGGCGCTTGACTTTTTGCAACAGAACAACCGGCGGCTCGACGGCCTGCCATTTGAGGGGCCGGAGATCACGGCAGAGGGAAAGCGCGTCGTGGTAATCGGCGGCGGCGACACGGGCAGCGACTGCGTCGGCACGTCGTTGCGACAGGGCGCGCTGAGCGTGCGGCAGATCGAGCTGCTGCCGAAGCCGCCGGACAGCCGGCCTGAGAACAACCCCTGGCCGCAATGGCCGCTCATCCTGCGCACCAGCACATCGCACGAAGAAGGCGGCGCGCGCGACTGGTCGATCAACACGGCGCGCTTTGTCGGCGACAACGGCCATGTCACCGGTCTGGAGTGTGTCAGGCTGGACTGGGAGAAAACGCCCCAGGGTCAGATGAAGATGGCTCCTATCGCCGGCAGCGAGTTCACGTTGCAGGCCGATCTGGTCTTGCTGGCGATGGGCTTTGTCGGCCCGGTGCATGAGGGCCTGCTCGACAGTCTGGGCGTGGCCTATGATTCGCGCGGCAACGTCAAGACTGATGAGAACATGATGACCAGCGTGCCGGGCGTGTTTGCCGCCGGCGATGTGAACACCGGCGCCTGGCTGGTAGTGGGCGCGATCGCAGCCGGCCGGCGCATGGCCCGGCGCGTCGATCAATACCTGATGGGCGAGAGCGACCTGCCGGACTGCATTCTGCCGCCCCGCTTGTAGGTCTTGAGACTACAATCGCCTCCATCATGGAGGAACTCAAGACTCAGTTTGCTGCTATTCCCGCGCGCTATCCTGAACTGGCCGGCCAGGTGGCCATCGTCACCGGCTCGACCAAAGGCATCGGGCGGGGCATCGCGCTGCGGCTGGCCAGGGAGGGCATGAAGGTCGTCATCAACAGCCGCACGCCGGCTGATGTGGAGGCGACGACAGCGGCGTTCCGCGACCTCGGCGCAGAGGCGATCGGCGCGCCGGCCAACAGGCTGCTGACGTTCGGCGGCGACTTCATCAGCGTGGAAAACGTGGCGGGCCATGCCAGCATCGCGCGCCAGGGCCTCGCCCAGGCGCTGGATGAACTGGTGGCTGAAGGCTGGCTGAGCGAATCGGCCGCGCTCGACCTGGTGGAACCGCTCATGCGCGGCAATGCCTGGGAACTGTTCAACATGGAAAGCAGGACGGCCATCGCGCGCGCCAAAGTGGCCGGCCTGTCAACATCTGTGTAATGGCGTCCCTCGAGGAGAAAGCATGATCGCTGTCTACAGCAAGCGCGCCTCTGAAACGACGCTCGAGAAGGCGCCGGAGCCGGCGCCCGGCACGTGGATCAATGTCACCGACCCCAGCGATGCGGAGATTGATCGGTTACAGCGGATGCTGGGCGTGCCACGGGATTTCATCACATACCCCCTCGATCTGAGTGAAATCCCGCGCACTGAACGCGAAGATGGCGCGACGTTAATTGTGCTGCGCGTGCCGTACTACCAGGGCGAGTCGGCCGATGTGCCCTATATCACCGTCCCGCTGGGCATCATCCTGACGGATCAATATGTGGTCACGGTATGCCGGGCCGAGACGAACGTCATCGATGAGATCATCTCCGGCAAGGCGCGCGGGCTGTCCACCGTCAAGCACAATCGATTCGTGCTTCAGATTCTGTTCATCACGGCCCACCGGTTTCTATCCAACGTGCGCAAGATCAACCGCGCGGTGGACCGGCTCGAAGAGCGCCTGCAGCACTCTCTGCGCAACCGTGAATTGCTGGAGATGCTGAAGTATCAGAAAAGTCTGGTGTACTTCGCCACAGCCCTCAAGTCCAGCGAATTGATGCTGCGCCATCTTCAGCGCAGCCAGATCTTCCAGCAGTATGAGGAGGATCGTGATTTGCTGGATGACGTGCTGACCGAAGTGCAGCAGGGGATCGAGATGACCAGCATTGCCAGCGGCATTCTGACCGGCACGATGGACGCCTACGCTTCCATCATCTCGAACAACCTCAACTCGGTGATGAAGATCATTGCCTCGGTGACGATCGTGCTCAATCTCCCGGTGATCGTCTCGGGTTTCTATGGCATGAATGTAGACCTGCCATTCCAGGAGGCGCCGTGGGCGTTCTGGGCGTTGTTGATTCTGGCGGTGGCCGCGTGCGCGCTGGCGCTGCTCTGGCTGTGGCGGCGAGACTGGCTGTAGAAGGCGCGTTGCCGGCGAACCGGCTGCTTCGAGAAGTCCCACATCTGAGCGCCGGCCGACACAGGCTCCGGGTCATGGATGCTGTTTCGGATTCGGCAGGATTTGCGATAAAGCGATTCGGCTGCTTGACAGTCAATATTCGGCACCCTATAATCCCGCGTGACAATTGAATATCCCAGTCAAGGTGTCCCGCAAGTCTTCATGCGAAGACTGCCCGGATGCAAGGGCTTAAAGGTGGAAGCCGGTGAAAGTCCGGCGCTGTGCCGCAACTGTAATCGCTCACATGGTGGCCAGTACAGAGTAGTCAGTAGCCAGATCAATGGCCTCTGACTACTGACTACTGACTACTGACTACTGACTGCTGACTGCTGAGCCGAGAGCCAGGACGCCAGCCTTGACGAGTGTGTTCAGCAGCCTTCTCGGTGCAGGGAGGCGAGAACAATGCCTTGAGTATCATCTGTTGTGCAGAGTGTATTTTCGAGGGCATCGTCATCGCAACCCCGGCCTGAAGATCAGGCCGGGGTTTTTGATTGTCATACAGGAGGTCACAAAACATGTGGCGAAAGGGAGTTCTCGGCATCGGTTTGACGTTATT
>CALBEF010000088.1 GCA_937927775.1 uncultured Anaerolineae bacterium
TTCCGCGACCTCATCCTGCAGCCGTTCTGCCTGCTGGCCTTCGCCGCCATTTTCTTTGGCGCGGCGTCCGAGATTGTGATGAACCAGTGGGCATCCACGTTCATGGAGAAATCGCTGCTGTTTCCCAAGGTCACCGGCGACTTGCTGGGCATGTGCGGCTTTGCGGTGATGCTGGGCGTGGGCCGCGCGCTCTACGGCAAATATGGGGCGCGCTTGCAGATCAACAAGGTGCTGGTGTCGACTTCGCTGATGGCGGTGGTGTGCTACCTGGTGGTCGCTCTGGCCCCGGCCAATGGGTTGAGCCTGGCGGCGTGCATCCTGTGCGGCTTTGCCGTGAGCCTGTTGTGGCCGGGCACGCTGATCACCGCCTCGGAGCGTTACCCACTGGCCGGCGCGTGGCTGTTCGCGCTGCTGGCTGCCGCCGGCGATATCGGCGCGGCGGCCGGCCCCTGGCTCACCGGCTGGGTGGTGGACACGGCCATCGATTCGCCGCTGGCAATCCGCATGGCGCTGATGATGCAGACCACCCAGGAACAGTCCGCGCTGAGGCTGGGCATCCTGGCCGCCGTGGTTTTTCCAGGTCTGGTGTTGCTGACTCACCTGATTCTCAAAGCGATGCAGCACAAACATGTTGCCGCGTTGCGCGCGGCGCCGGCCCCCGCTGTCGCGGTGGCGGATTTACCCCCGACGTAGCCCGGTATGTGAACTGCGCGCAGAGTGAAACGGCTTGCCTGACTCACGCCCCGGCCTGTACGCTGCCTTTTTCCGTGTCGGAGTTTGCGCGATGGAACTTACTCGCCATGCCAGAAACATGCTTGAGGAACGCGGTATTCCGGAGGAGTGGCTTTGGCGCGCTCTCGAAAACCCGGATGGCAGAGAAAGCGGCGAGGATGGTAACATTCACTACACGAAGGCCATCCATGAGCGCGCGGGGCGTGTGCTGCGGGTGGTGAATGCCGACATGGAGCCGAATCGAATCGTGACAGTGTTCTTTGACCGCAGATTGCGGAAACGATCATGAGACTGACAGTCAGCAGGGAAGACGATGCGCTTTACTTCCGGCTCGATGAAGCGGATATCGTCGAGTCTGAAGAAGTTCAGCCGGGTGTAATTCTGGATTTCGACCAGAATGATCGGCTGGTCGGAATTGAGATTCTCGGCATCAGCGCGCGCGTTCCGCCTGAACGGCTGCATATGATCCAGTTCGAGACGGTGTGACGACGTCTCCGGCCTCCTCCCTCACCATCACTGATCCTGTGTCGGCGCGCGCCGGCAGCACTCGTCTCCCCAGCGCTGTGGCCGATCTCATCGGTGTGCTCGCATCATGCGTTTCACCACACAAATCCAGGTTCGCTCCTATGAGGTCGGCGCGGACGGCTTTTTGCATCACGGCCATCTGGCGCGCTACGCGCTGCAGGCCGGCGTCCTCGTCACGCACGCGCTCGGCGTTGACGCCGCGTGGTATGAGGCGCATGGCGTGTTCTTCGTCGTGCGCGGGTTGCGCATCGTGTTCGAGTCCGGCGCGCGGGACGAGGAGACGCTGAACATCGAGACCTGGCTCAGCGCGGCCCGGCGCGCGCGCGGCTACCGCGAAGTCGTCATCACTTCGGCGCGCGATGGCCGGCGGATAGCCGGCGCGCAGTTGGACTGGGTATATGTTGATCGCGCCACGCTCAGGCCGGCTCGTATGCCGGCCGAGATGCTCGATCGTGTGCCCCTCGCAGCGGATATGGCCTGTCCGCAGACCTGGCAGGCCGGCGAACCGGTCGGCGCGCCCCATCTGCATCAGCGCGTGGTCGAGCATCGTGACCTGGATGCGCTGCGCCACGTCAACACCGCCGTGTATCTGGAGTGGTGTGAGCAGGCGTGGCACGAGGCAACCGGGCGCGCGCCGGGGGATGCGCGCGGCCATCAGCTCGAGTTTCTGCGTTCAGCGGCGCTGGGCGATTGCGTCACCCTCGTCACTCAGTTGACATCAACTGGGGTGTGGCGGCAGGAGATTCAGCGCGCCGGCGAGACGCTGGCGACCAATCTGTGCCGGGCCGGCTCATGATGGCCCGGTTTGCTCGCCTGCTCATCTCTCGCGCAGGCGTCCGTCCTTGCTAAAACGGAAAGTGATATTGGCTCAGCCCCAGCTCTTGTTGCATGATCCTGATCTCGGCTTGTAAGTTGGGCACGATGGGGATGCCCTGCGCCATGACGCGGGCGATGCTCTCGGCCTCCTTCTCGCCGGCGATGTAGACGCGATCGTGCCCCGGCGCCTTGCGCGCGGCGCGCAACTGGCGGGCGATCTCGCCGGTCGTGCGCTTGAACTCGGCCAGCGGCGCGAACGACTCGATGTTGATCGCCAGGAAGAAATGGCCGACGCGGTACGGGACGCGATTGCCCTGCGCGTCGAAGCCGATCAGGCCGTACATGAACGCGCCGGTCTGAAAAGCTGAAGAGAAGATCTCGACCATCGTCGCCAGGTCATAGCCCTTGTAGCCGCCGTGGCTCTCGCCGGCCCCGCCCAGCGGCAACAGCGCGGCATTGCCCTCATCCAGCCCGTCGAGCAACTGGTTGGCGTCGGTGATGTCGTTGCCGTCGCGGTCGATGGCCCAGCCCGGCTGGCCGGGGCGCTCCTCGCGCGCCAGCACTTCATATGTGCCGCGCTGGACGATGGAGGTGGCCCCGTCGAACAGAAACGGGCAGGCATCTTCGTCGGTGGGCGCGCCGAAGGCGATCGGGTTGGTGCCGAGCATGGGGAAGGTGGCGAAGGTGGGGGCGATGGCCGGCCGGGCGTTGGTGAAACACAAGCCGGCCATGCCGGCCCGGATCGCCATCAGCGGGTAGTACCCGGCGATGCCGAAATGAGTCGAGTTGCGCGCCGCCACCGCGCCCAGCCCGTAAGCGCGCGCCTTGTCGATCGCCATCTGCATGGCCTTCACGCCGATCACGTGACCCATGCCATGATGCCCGTCAACGACGGCAGTGGTGGGGCTTTCGCGCACGACCTCGAAGCGCGTCACGGGCTGGTGCTGGCCGCGCCTGATGCGGTCGTAATAATACTTCAGCCGGCCTATGCCGTGCGATTTGATGCCGCGCAGGTCGGCGGCGATCAGCACTTCCGATGCCGTGCGCGCGTCCTCAACCGGCACGCCCAGCCCTGTGAACACGTCGATCATGAACTGCTGAACGGTGGCGACAGGCAGGTAATGGGTTCCTTCAATCATGGTGTGTGAGTGTATTGCGTATTGCGTATTGCGTGTTGCGTATTGCGTGCTTGTCAATCGTCAATCCCCACTCGTCAATTGCCGCAGGGCTGCTTCGAGTTTGTCGGCGAACAGATCGATTTCTTCGGGCGTGACATCGAGGGTGGGGCGCAGGCGGATCGAATCCACGCCGGCCCCGATCATCAGCAAGTCCTGTTCTTCCAGCGCGATGTCGAGCAGGCGCGCCTTCATCTCGCGCGAGGGCAGGCTGAAGCCCTGATACAAGCCCAGCCCGCGCCGGTTGAAGATGCGGTCGGGGTAGCGCGCGCACAGATCGTCCAGCCTGCGGCAGAGATGCTCGGTTTTGGCCGGCGCCTGCTCGATCAAACGCTCCTCGCGCACGATTTTCATCTCTTCCACAAAGCGCACCATGTCGGCCAGCGAACCGCCCCAGGTCGAGTCGAGCACGCCGCGATCCTCCATCGGGCGCAGCATGTACACGACGCCGTTGCCCAGTTTCTTGGCTGTGGCGACCGCCTGCGGCGGGTAGGGCAGATCAAATAAATCAATGGCGAAGAACGCGCCGCACGGGCCGCCGGCCGTTTGCACCTCGTCGAAGCCAAGCCCAACCTCGTAGCGATGGGCCAGTTCGCTCAGGCCGCGAAAGAACTCCGGCTGCGCGACGCGATGGCCGCCGGCGCCCTGAATCGGCTCGACAATGATGCCGACGATCTCGCCGGCGTAGCGGCGCAGGAAATCTTCCACTGTGTCCAGGCATTTGCGCGTGATGCGGGCCTGTTCATCCGCCGGCATGTGCGCGTGCACGGCGGGAAACTCGACCTGGATGTTGCCGGGCACAAAGCCGTGAAAGTCTTTGGTCACCACCGGGTCGTGGGCCATCTGGGTCACGTTCAGCGCGAACACCGTGCGGCCGTGAAAAGCCTGGTCGAAATAGAGGAAGCGGCGCGCCGTAGGCAGCCGGCCTGTCTTCAGCAGCTTCTGATCGTGCAGGTTGATCAGATACTTCATCATGTTCTCGACGGCTTCCGCGCCGGAGTTGACGGTGTAGACCTCCAGGCTGGGATTGCGCATACAGACCGGCGCGAGTTCGTGAATCAGCCGGTAGTAGTCCAGGCACTCGCGCGTCAGATAGTCGGGATTGCACATTTTGGTGTTGGCGGCGACGGTGAGGCGGCGCGCATAGTCCGGCTCGCTCAGGCGTGGATGGTTGTAGCCCAGCAGGTGCGAGGCGTACAGGCCGGTCCAGTCGAACAGCCGGTCGCCGTCCACGGTCGCCAGCCACATGCCGCGCGAGTTGGCCAGATCGACGGCGAACGGGAAGGGGTCGGTGAGCACATAGCGCGCCAGCTCGTCGAGCATGGCTTTGCTCAGCGGGCCGGGGAAGCGTGTTGTGAGCGGCTGTTGAATTGCTGTCATGGTGTGAGTGCGCAGGAAAATCTGTCACAGGTCGAGCGCGAAATGCGTCTCGCCATCATGGCGTCCGGTGATGTGAAAGCCGCAGCGCAGGTAGAAGGCGATGGCATCACCCCAGGCGCCGGTCGCCCTGCGCGCGCGTGGTCGATCAGCCTGCTGGGGGTGAGCGTTGGGTCGAGCGCGCCGCAGTGCTCCTGCAGGCCGGCCAGGATCAGCGCCCGGGCGGCGGACTGATCGGCCGGGCAAAACGGGCGGATGTCGATGGGATGATCCATGGCACGGATGATACGCCAGACGCTGGCGTTGCGGTGAACCGACGTGAATCGGTACACCGGCCTGATTTGGAAAATCTCAGCAAATTTTAAGGTTATGTAAAGATCGGATTGACAATCCCGGGTTGGGCGCTATGATTGAACTGTTCACTGAAACAACAGGAGATTTCAGTGAATCGTTCACGATTTCGTTGAACAGACATGGCTTCACCTGCCACCCTGCGTGATGTGGCCAAGCTGGCCGGCGTGTCGATTGGTACCGCTTCTCAGGCGCTGAACAATCGCCCCAACGTCCTGCCGGATACTCGTGAGCGCGTGCTCAAAGCAGCCCAGTCGCTGGGATACGTTGCCCCGGCCAACTCTGCCGAACGCCGCCCCCTGATTTCCACGATCGGCATGTTGACCAAGCACGACTACGGGCCGCCCCCGGAGCACAATCTCTTCTTCTCGCACGTGCAGGCCGGCGTGGAAATGGAGTGCCGGGCGCACAAGATCAACCTCATGTTCTCGGCGATCGAGGTGGACCAGAGCAACCGCCCGGTCGAGTGGCCGCGCATGATCGACGACCGGCAAATCGATGGCTTGCTGCTGATTGGCGCAAATATCGATGCAGTGGCGCACGGGTTGCGGCGCAAGCTGGGCACGCCGATCGTTCTGGTCGACAGCTATGCCCCCGGCTATCACTTCGACAGCGTGCTCATCGACAACATCGGCGGCGCGATGCAGGCGGTCAATCATCTGATCGACTGCGGCCATCAGCACATCGGCCTCATCGGCACCAACCCGGCGTCTCCCCCCGACATTCTGGAGCGCCGCGAAGGGTATCGGCGCGCGCTGCGCGCGCGCGGAATAGAGCGCGAGTATATCGAAGACAGCCGGATGGAGCAGGGAGACGGCTACCGGGCGACCCGGCATCTGTTGAGAAACACCCCGCAGGTGTCGGCTGTATTCGTCGCCAATGACGACACGGCCCTGGGCGTCATGAACGCCGCCCGCGATCTGGGGCTGCGCGTGCCGGGTGATCTCGCCATCGTTGGATTTGACGACGTTGACCTGGCCAGGGAGATGCATCCCGCGCTGACGACCGTGCATGTGCACAAAACCTGGCTGGGCCGGCTGGCAGTGCAACGCCTCATCGAGCGCGCCCAGTGCCCTGACCAGCCCCGCATAGTGGTTACCGTTGCCACCCATCTGGTCGAGCGGGAATCCACCGCCCCGCGCCTGAACGCGCAACTTAAGGAGGTGAGCGCCACAGCCAGGACATACGCCTGACCCAACTCTTGATGCCTGCCCAGTCAGACTGTCATGCAGTGTTCGTCGAATGAATCAGGAATAGGAGGACCCGATATGAGCAAGTTATCACGACGTCGATTCTTGAAAGTGACGGCGCTGGCCGGCGGCGCGATGGGCCTTGCGGCCTGCGCCACGTCCGAGCCGCCCGCTCCCGCTCCGGCGCCGGCGGAGCCGACCAGGCCCGCCGAACCGACTGCCACGACTGCGCCGGCGCCGGCCACCGAAGCCCCGGTGGCAGAGGCCCCGGCCTCCAGGTTCAAGGAAGCGCCAATGCTGGCCGAGCGCGTCAAGGCCGGTGAACTGCCGCCTGTTGATGAGCGCCTGCCCGAAAGCCCGCAGGTCGTCAAGCCGCTGGTTGCGCCCGGCACGTATGGCGGCACGCTGCGCCAGGGCATCGTTGGCACCAGCGTCACCTGGGGCGGCGGCCTGTACACCTTCCAGTGGGAAAACCTGGTGCAATGGAAGCCGGACTTCTCCGATGTCGAGCCGAGCCTGGCCGAGCGCATCGATGTCAGCCCGGATGCCACAGAGTACACCTTCCACATCCGCAAGGGGCTCAAGTGGTCGGATGGGCAGCCTTTCACCTCCGATGATGTGATGTTCTACATCAACGATGTGATGTACAACGAGGAACTCAACCCCGGCGGCCCTGGCGCCGACTGGTTGCCAGGCGAACAGAAAGAAGGCTTCAAGGCCGAGAAGGTGGACGACTTTGCCTTCAAGTTGATCTTCCCCAGGCCCTACGGCACGCTGCTCTATCAGTTGGCGACGTGGAGCGGCCGGTTTTTCGCGCAATATCCCAAGCACTACCTGCAGCAATTCCACAAGGCATACAACGAGAAGGTGGATGAACTGGTCGCTGCTGAAGGCCGCGAGAGCTGGATGCAGTTGTTCTTCGCCAAAGGCCCCGACACCTGGGGCAACCCGGATCGCTTCATGGACGTGCCCGAATATCCATCGCTCGGCCCGTGGGTGGTCGTGCAGCCGATCGGCTCCGGCACGACGGCCAGATTCGTCCGCAACCCCTACTACTGGAAGGTGGACGATCAGGGCAATCAGTTGCCGTATGCGGACGAAGTGATCGTCACCGCGTACCAGGACCCCGAAACGCGCGCGCTGGCCATGCTGAACGGCGACCTGGACTTCATCAAGGATCCGGGCGAGAACAACCGCGAGCTGTACTTCGACGCGATGAACGAGGGCAAGCCGATCAAGATCCTTGCGCGCACGCCCGATGGCGGCAACACCA
>CALBEF010000089.1 GCA_937927775.1 uncultured Anaerolineae bacterium
TGCCAGGTTCTGGCAGGAGGTTTTGTTGTCAGTGCTCGCCCATCATTTGCGCCCGTACCAGCCGGGCATAGTACCCGTCGGCTTTGGAGGCCAGCGTCTGATGATCGCCGATCTCGACGATCTGGCCTTCGCGGAGCACCACGATCTGATCCGCCTTGCGAATCGTGGACAGCCGGTGGGCGATGACGATGGAGGTGCGCCCCGCCATCAGCCGCTCCAGCGCCTGCTGGATAAGTTGCTCTGTCTCGGTGTCGACGGCCGAGGTCGCCTCGTCGAGGATCAGAATGGGCGTGTCGGCCAGGATGGCGCGCGCGATGGACATGAGCTGGCGCTGGCCGACGGAGAACTGCGAGCCGCGTTCATGGGCCAGCGTGTTGTAGCCTTCGGGCAGTTTGTCGATGAACTCATGGCAGTTGGCCAGTCTGGCGGCGGCGATGATCTCATCCATGCCTGCCGTTGGCCGGCCATAGCGGATGTTATTGGCGATGGTGTCGGTGAAGATGAACGGCTCCTGGAGCACCACGGCAATCTGCTGCCGGCGCAACGATTCCTGCGTGACCGCGCGAATGTCGATCCCATCGATCAGAATGCGCCCCTGCGTCACATCGTAGAATCGGCTGACCAGGCTGGCGATGGTGGTTTTGCCCGAGCCGGTCTGGCCGACCAGCGCCGCCAGTTGGCCGGGCGGGATGCGCAGATTGATGTCCTTCAGCGCCATGCGCGCCCCATCGTAACTAAACCACACGTGGTCGAACACGATCTCGCCTTTCACGCGCGGCATGGCGATCGCGTCCGGCGCGTCCCTGACGACCGGCTGCGTGTCCAACAGATCAAACACTTTCTCCGCCGAAGCGAGGGTTGCCTGAAGCACAATGTAGGAATTGGTGAAGGTGCTGATCGGCCCCCACAGCGCGTTGATGTAGGCGGCAAAGGCAACCAGCGTGCCCACCGTCAGCGTCGATGTCGCGCCGATCTGGTGGGCCGCCACATACAACACTGCCGCCAGGCCGAATGCGCGGGTCATCTCCACGATCGGCCCCAGCCATGCGCTGAGCGTGATCACCTTCATCCATCGCTCGACGACCAGCGCATTGGTGACGCGGAACTGGTTGAAATTAACCTGCTGCCGCACGAACGCCTGGATCACGCGCATGCCGGCGATGTTCTCGGCCAGGAAGATGTTGAAGCGCGTGGCATACTCGCGCACCGCCTCCCAGCCGGCGTGCATGCGCGGCCGCAGATACAGGGCTGCGCCAGCCAGCGCCGGCAGGGTGCACAAAGCCACCACAGCCAGCCCCGCGTCGATCAGCAGCATGAAGGCAATCACCACCACGGCAGACATGGCGTCGTGGAAGATCGACGCCACCTGGTTGGTGAGAAAGTCGTTGAGCGTAGTCACGTCGCTCTGGAAGCGCGCCATGATCTTGCCGACCGGCCATGACTCAAAGAAGTTGAACGACAGGCGCTCGATGTGATGAAACAACTGACGGCAGATGTCGAACAGCACGCGCTGGCTGATGCGCACGATGGACAGCGTGCGCGCGGCAAAGGCCGCGTAGTTGATGGCATGCAGGATCACCGCGACCAGCACGAGCAGATAGAACTCCCCATCGATGCGCTTCACCGCGATATGCTGGTCGATCAACATGCGGTCGATGAACGGATACATCTGGGCGATCGCCACACACAACATGTACAGGCCGACAGTGCCGGCCATGCGCCACTTGTACGGGCCGAGATAGCGGAACAGACGGCGCAGTGTTTTCAGCGCCGGCTGTGGCGGCGGCGCATCCGCATCGGTCGCCCGGCTCGTCCGCTGTGTGATCCCTCGCAACATCGCTCCTCCCAATACGCACTACGCAACACGCAATACGCAATCAGCGGGCAGGGACAAGCCCTGCCTCTACTCCGGCATCACCAGCGCCGGCGCTTTGCTCAACACCTCGCCCATCGATTCCGAAGCGGTCATGCGCTGCAATTCCAGGACATGCTGGTAGTAACCGCCGCTGCGAGTCAATTCGGCGTCGGTTCCCTGCTCCACGATCTCGCCTTCGCGCAGCACCACGATCCGGTCGGCTTGTTGCACAGTGGACAGCCGGTGGGCAATCAGAATGGTTGTGCGCCCGCGCATGACTTCGCCAATGGCGGCCTGCAACAGGCGCTCCGTCTCCGCATCGACCGCCGACATCGAGTCGTCGAGGATCAGGATTTTGGGGTCAAGCAAAATGGCGCGGGCAATGGCGATGCGCTGGCGCTGGCCGCCGGATAGTCCGACCCCGCGCTCGCCGATGGAGGTGTCGTACCCTTCCGGCAACCGGCTGATGAACTCGTGCGCCTGCGCCAGGCGGGCGGCGCGCTCGATCTGCTCGCGCGTGGCATCCGGCCGGCCAAACGCGATGTTCTCCGCGATCGTGGCCGAGAACAACAGGCTGTCCTGCGCCACGATGCCGATCTGCCGGCGCAACTCGTCCAGGTCGAGCGCGCGCGCGTCGTGGCCGTCGATCAGCACCCGGCCCGAAGTCGGATCGTAGAAGCGGCCAATCAAATGGACGAGCGTGCTCTTGCCGGCCCCGGTCGCGCCGACGACCGCCAGCGACGTGCCGGCCGGCACGTGCAACGTGATGTTCTTCAGCGTATTGGCTCTGGCGGTCGCATACTTGAAGGTGACATTCTCGAAGCGAATGTCCCCCTGCATCTCGCCCAGGTGAACCGGGTGGTCGGGCGTCCTGATCCTCACTGGCTCGTCGAGCATTTCAAAGATGCGCACGGCCGCCGTGGCCGTCTGTCCCAGCGTCGTGAGTTGCGTGCCCAGCGCGTTCACAGCGGCCAGCATCAGGCCGGTGAAGCTGATGCTGGCGACCAGCGTGCCGAGCGACATGACGCCGTCGACCACCTGGATGCCGCCAACCACAATGAGCGCCAGTTGCATCAGGCGCGGGATCGCGCCGATGAAGGGATAGCGCAGGTACCAGCCGTCATTGGCTTCGATGTGCAACTTCTGAAGCGCCTGCGCCGCGTTGAGGTATTTGTCCTCTTCCTGTTGCTCCTGCGCGAACGACTTGACCACCTTGATGCCGGCCAGACTGTCCTGCAACACGCCCGACACAACAGCGTTCTGCTCGTGGATGCGCCGGTTGATGCGATGCCAGCGCTGATAGAGCAGGTACAGCGCCACACCGGACACGAGCGTGGGAATGATCGCAATCACGGCCAGCAGCAGATTCAACCGCACCAGCGCGGCCAGCATCACCACAACTGTCGTCACGTGGTTGATCGAGTCGATCAGGATGAAGGCCAGAAAGATGCGCGTGCTCTCCACGTCGCTGGTGATGCGCGACATCAGCCGGCCGGTTTGCTCGTTGTCGTAGAAGCTGTATGGCAGCGCCAGCAGCTTGCGATACAGCGCGGTGCGAATGTCGGTCACAACATGCTGGCCGAGCCGCTCACGGTCGCGGGTGTAAAAAAACTGGAACAGCGCGCGCACGATCGCCACGCCCAGCAACAGCGCCAGGTAGGGGGGCAGCAGACCAAATTGCTGTGTGGCGATCACTTCGTCCACGATGGCCCCGGTGACGATCGGGCCGGTGGTGAGCAACGCGGCCAGACTCAGCGTCAGGAAGGCAAGCCAGATAACCAGCCGGCGGTGCGGCTTGAGGAAGCCGATCAATCGTTTCATGGGGAAGTGCGATTGAAGTTGAGATCAGGCCGGCGTCTACACGGCCTTCTGCTTGTCAGAAAGCGAGGCCCGCTTGTCGCCCAGGGTGACGCGCTTTTCCGTGCCGGCCAGCAGACGGGCGATGTTGGGCCGCAGGGCCAACACTTGCAGAATCACCACTGCCCAGCCGAACACACCGTAGGCCGGTGGAAGGGTGTCGCCGGCCAGTGCCGCGATGGAGAAAGTCAGGGCAATCGTTACGCCGGACAGAATCGTGGCCAGCGAAGCGTAGCCGATGACAAAGAGGACGAACACGCCAACCACCAGACCCGGCAGGCCGCCCAGCGTCCACAGCGCCAGCGCGGTGCCGGTTGCCGTCGCGCCGCCGGCCCCGCCGCGAAACCCCAGGAAGCACGACGCATTGTGCCCCAGCACAACGCCCACGCCGGCCAGCGCCTCGGCCCAGCCCAGCGTGTGCGGAAACAACGCCCGCACGATCAATACAGTGACCGCGCCCTTGCCAATGTCCAACACTGCCGTGGTCAGGCCGGCCGGGAAGCCGGCCACACGAAACACGTTCGTGCCCCCCGTGCGCCCGCTCCCATACTGGCGGATGTCCACGCCTTTCACCAGCCTGACGATGAGATAGCCGAACGGGATCGAGCCAATCAGATAGCCCATCACGCCGCAGCCCAGCGATATGAGTAACGCGCTCACAGCGATAATACTAACACCGTTGGGCCGGGCGCGGATGCGTGTTCTCGCCTCTCGCAGATTGCTGCCCTGTGAGAGGGGGAGCGGCTGGTGTACGATGGAACCTGTAACGCCCGGCGGCGTCATTAGCGCAATCACATCAAGCAAAGATGCCCGAGGAGGAAACACCATGACATCTCGAATGATTCGCGCGACCGCGAGCCTGTTTGCCGCCCTGCTTGCGCTGGCCGGCTGCGCGCCCGCCGCCGCGCCAGCCCCGATGTACGAGGGACGCGACAGCGCCGCTTTCGCGCCGGCAGCAGAGACGCCCCGGCAACCTGCCACAGGGGGATCAGCCGGCGTTCAATCTCCCGACAGCCAGGCCATCGCCAATCGCATGGTGATTCGCAACGCCAGCCTGACACTGGTGGTCGATGACCCCACGGCGCGGATGGACGAGGCAGCGCGCCTGGCCGGCGAGTTGCAGGGCTACGTCGCCTCGTCCAGCGCCAGCAAGTATCAGCAGGGCGTGCGGGTTGCCATGACCTTGCGCGTGCCGGCCGAGCAGTTCGAGGAAGCCATGCGCCGGCTGCGCGCCCTGGCCGTCGAAGTGCGCGAGGAGCAAATCTCCGGCCAGGATGTGACCGCCGAATACACCGACCTTGCGTCGCGCTTGAAAAATCTGGAAGCCGCTGAAGCGCAGTTGCGCGAGATCATGGACAATGCCACCAACACCGAGGATGTGCTGGCAGTGTTTAATGAGCTGACCCGAATTCGCGGCGAGATCGAGGTAATCAAGGGCCGCATGCAGTTCCTATCGCAGTCGGCGGCGCTGGCGACGATTACCCTGACCCTGCTGCCCGACGCGCTGGCGCAGCCGGTGCAGATCGCCGGCTGGCGGCCCGAGGGCGTAGTCAAAGATGCCGTCGAGGCGCTGGTGTCGATTCTGCAGGGCCTGGCCAGCCTGTTGATCTGGCTGGTGATCGTGGCGATCCCGGTGAGCCTGGTGCTGATCAGCCCGTTCATTGTGCTGATTCTGATCCTGAGACGGCGCAGCCGGCGCAAGGCCGCGCAGTCTGCCCCTTCGGCCCCGGGTCGCCCCAGCGCCTGACCGTATACGCAACACGCAACACGCAACACGCAATACGCAATACGCAATACGCAACACGCGCCATGCACCCGCCTCCTTCACTGACCCGCCATGCGCCGCTGAACGCACTCCTCGCGGCGGCGCTTGAGGCGGCTGACCCGGCGCAAGCCATCCAGCGCCATGTCCGGCGTGACGGCCATGTGCTGCGCGTGAACGGCCAGTCATACGATCTAAGTCAGTGCGATGAGATATGCCTGATCGCGGTCGGCAAAGCTGCCGCGCCGATGGCCGGCGCCGCTCTGGCGCTCTTTGGCGATCGCGTGTCGCGCGCCGTCATCGTGACCAAATACGGGCATCTGGCCGGCCACGTGTGGCCGGCTAACATGCCGCGTGACTTCACGCTGATCGAAGCCGCGCATCCCGTGCCGGACGAGAACAGCGCGCGCGCCGGCGAGGCGGTGTGCGCGGCGCTGGCCGGCTGCTCCCCGCGCGCGCTGGTGACAGCCTGCGTCTCCGGCGGCGCGTCGGCGCTGTTGATCGCGCCACACGCGGGCATCTCGCTCAACACACTGCGCGCCATCAACGACGCGCTGTTGCGCAGCGGCGCGGACATCCGCGAGATGAACGCCGTGCGCGCGCGGCTCGACCGGCTGAAAGGCGGCGGCCTGGCGCGCATGGCGGCGCCGGCGCAGGTGGTGGGATTGATCTTGTCCGATGTGATCGGCGATCCGCTGGATGTGATTGCCTCCGGCCTGACGAACGACCCGCGCGCCCACAACACGCTGGTGGCGAACAACGCGCAGGCGTGTGAAGCGGCCGCAACGGCGGCGCGCGCGATGGGATTCGACACCGCCATTGTGACGACCGGCCTGCGCGGCGAAGCGCGGGAGCGCGGGCAGGAGATCGCGCAGGAGCTGCTGGCCTTGCGCGCGCGCAATCCAGCCACACCCCTCTGCCGCATCTACGGCGGCGAGCCGACCGTCACCGTGCGCGGCGACGGCAAAGGCGGGCGCAATCAGGAACTGGCGCTGGCCGCTGCGCTGACGCTGGCCGAGGCGCGCGAAACTGCCGGCCTGCTGGCAGTAGCCTCGCTGGGCACCGACGGCAGCGATGGCCCGACCGACGCAGCCGGCGCATATGCCACGCCGGACACGCTCGCGCGGGCCGGCGCGCTGGGGCTGGACGCGCAGGACTATCTGGCGCGCAACGACAGCTATCACTTCTTCGAACCGCTGGGCGATCTGATCGTCACCGGCCCCACCGGCACCAACGTCGCCGACATCGTCATCGCCCTCTCCCATCCCATCTAATCCCAAATCCAAAATCCTATGTCCCAGGGTCACATTTTCCAGATCAACTTGTCGGGCGGCGGCGCGCCGAAGCTGGCCGTGCGCGAAGCCGAAGTGCATGAACTCGGACTGGCCGGCGACAAGCAGCGCAACCAGAAACATCATGGCGGGCCGGAGCGCGCCGTGTGCGTCTACGCGCTCGAACGCATTCTGGCGTTGCAAGCCGAGGGGCATCCCATCTACCCCGGCGCAGTGGGCGAAAACGTCACGCTGGCCGGCGTGGACTGGGAACAGGTCAGGCCGGGCGCGCGCATCCGACTGGGCGAGCAGGTTGTGCTGGAGATCACGCGCTACACGGAGCCGTGCAGCAATATCCGCGAATCGTTCAAGGATGGGTATTTCAACCGCATCCACCAGGAGCGATTCCCCGGCTGGTCGCGCGTCTACGCGCGCGTGTTGCAGGGCGGGCGCATCCGGGTGGGGGATGGGGTCAGGGTTGAAAGGTAAAGGCCTCTGACTTACAGAGACAACGCAGGTCGCTTGCAGAAGATTGGTTCACACACGCGGCGGCGTCGAATCAGCGCCGCGCAGCGTCAACTTCTCGGCGAAGTGGCAAGCAGCAAAGTGGCCATCGCCAACATCGCGCAACAACGGCGTTTCGACAGCGCAACGCGCTTCAGCATATCGACAACGCGGATGAAAGTAGCAGCCTGACGGGGGCCTGGCGGGGTCGGCCACGTCTCCTTCGAGCACAACGCGCTGCTTGCGTTTGCGCAGCAGCGGGTTCGGTTTGGGCACGGCAGAGATCAGCGCCTCGGTGTAAGGATGTCTGGGCTGTGAGAAGAGCGCGTCAGTAGTTGCCAGCTCGACAATCCTGCCGACGTACATCACTGCTACACGGTCGCACAGATACTCAATCACACTCAGGTCGTGCGAAATGAAAAG
>CALBEF010000090.1 GCA_937927775.1 uncultured Anaerolineae bacterium
GCTATGGCCGCTGCAAAGTCGCTTGACAGGCGACGCAAACCATGCAGTGCTGCCGGGAGACGGGGCAAGCCAGGCGGCTTGCCCTACAAGCTGCGACACGCCGGCGGCGCGTGATGTGAGCCACTGACTTTGCAGGAGCCATACACCTGCCGCCGCGTCGTTTGACCGAATTCCCTGATTTCGCTATAATTGCCGTTTGCTATGTGGCCGAGGCGACCGAAGACCCTCTTCAGTCGCCTTAACCGTATTATCTGGTGATCTGCGGGGGCAAGTCTGGAGACTCGCCCTCGCCCAGGATGGTGTATCTGAATGGCGACGAATCATAAACGCGCAATCAAGTCCTATGCCCGCGCACCTGAGATTCAGTTGCTCCCGAAACTCATCGAAGTCCAGCTCGAGTCGTTCAAGCTGTTCCAGAACGAGTTGCTGCGCGAGCTGTTCGAGGAGATTTCGCCGATTGAAAGCTTCAACGGCGAGATGGCGCTCTACTTCCCCGGCAACTACAAGCAGGCCAGGGAATACGGCCTGACCTACTGGTTCGAAGAGCCTAAAGTCGGCATCGAAGAGTGTGTGGAGCGAGATCTGACTTATGGCGCGCCGCTGTACGCCAAAGTCGCCCTGCACAATCGCAAGACGGACGAGCACAAGGTCGACACGATCTATTTTGGCGAGTTTCCGCTGATGACCGAGAACGGCACGTTCATCATCAACGGCACCGAGCGCGTCGTCGTGTCGCAGCTTATCCGCTCGCCGGGCGTCTATTTCAGCGCAGAGGAAGACCCGGCCTCCGGCCGTCCGCTCGGCCAGGCCAAACTGATCCCCGACCGCGGCGCCTGGATGGAGTACGAAACGCGCAAGAGCGACTACATCGTGCTCAAGTTCAACCGCAAGCGCACGATCCCGGTCACCATCTTCCTGCGCGCCCTGGCCGCCGTCGACGACGGCGTGACCACTGACATCCTCAAGACCGGCCACGAAGACGAAATTCGCGCCCTGTTCGCCGATGTGGACACCAACCCGGATCATCAATACATCGACGCGACCTTCAAGCAGGAGCCGGAGTGGGCCAACAAACCCTCGCGCACCATCGCCCAGGAGGCGCTGATCGAGTTCTTCAAGCGCGTGCGCCCCGGCGACCCGCCGACCCTGGACAATGCCACCGAGTTCATCCAGCAGCAGCTCTTCGACCAGCGCCGCTACGACCTGGAGCGCGTCGGCCGTTACAAGCTGAATCAACGGCTCGAACTGGAGGGCATCGTGCCCCGCACAAACCGCACCATCACCAAGCTCGATGTGGTGCGGCTGATCCGGCATCTCATCAAGGTCAACAACGGTGTCGTGCCGCCGGACGACATCGACCACCTGGGCAACCGCCGCGTGAAGACCAACGGCGAATTGATCCAGAACAAACTGCGCGTCGGCCTGCGCCGGATGGAGCGCATGGTCAAAGAGCGCATGTCGATGCCGGACAACGACTCGCCGTCGCCGGTCAACCTGATCAACATCCGGCCCGTGGTGGCGGCCGTGCGCGAGTTCTTCGGCTCGTCGCAGCTCTCGCAGTTTATGGATCAGACCAACCCGCTGGCAGAGTTGACCAGCAAGCGCACCCTGTCTGCGCTCGGTCCTGGCGGTCTGCGGCGCGAGCGCGCCGGGTTCGATGTGCGCGACGTGCATCACAGCCACTACGGCCGCATCTGCCCGATCGAGACGCCGGAAGGCCCCAACATCGGCCTGATCGGCCGGCTGGCCACCTACGCCAAGGTCAACGCCTACGGCTTCCTCGAAACACCCTACCGCAAGATCGAGCGGACTGTCGAGAACAAGGTCGAAGCCTCAACAGGTCATACGCTCAGCCAGGATGTGACCGACGCCAGAGGCGAGGTGATCGCCACCGCCGGCACACGCATCGATCATGACATCGCCGCGATGCTGGCGCGCCACCGCTCCATCGAAACCCTGCCGGTGCGGCCCTATGTCGGGCAGGCAACAGTGTACATGTCGGCTGACACCGAGGACAAGTTCACCATCGCGCAGGCCAATGCCCGTCTGAACGAAGTCGGCGAGTTCACCGAGAATCGCATCTCCGTGCGCCGGAACCAGAAATTCATCTTTGCCAGCCCCGACCAGATCGACTACGCAGACATTGCTCCCAAACAGATCGTCGGCATCAGCGCCGCCCTGATCCCCTTCCTGGAGCATGACGACGCCAACCGCGCCCTGATGGGATCCAACATGCAGCGCCAGGCTGTGCCGCTGCTCAAGCCGCACATCCCCGTAGTCGCCACCGGCGTCGAACGCCAGGCCGCCATGGACAGCGGGCAGGTCATCGTCGCCACCGAAGACGGCGAAGTCGTCAGCGTGACCGGCAAGCAGATCGTGGTGCAAACCGCCAGGGGCAAGCGCGTGTACACCCTGCGCAAGTACAACCGCTCGAACCAGAGCACCTGCATCGACCAGCGCCCCGTCGTGACCAAGGGCCAGCGGGTCAGGAAGGGCGATGTGGTCGCCGACTCCTCCTCGACCGACGGCGGCGAGCTGGCGCTGGGCCAGAACGTGCTGGTCGCTTTCCTGTCGTGGGAGGGCGGCAATTACGAGGATGCCATCGTCGTCAGCGAGCGCCTGGTGCGCGAGGACTACTTCACCAGCGTCCATATCGAAAAGCACGAGATCGAGGCCCGCGAGACCAAACTCGGCCCCGAAGAGATCACCCGCGACATCCCGAATGTCGGCGAAGAAGCGCTTAAGGACCTGGACGAGTACGGCATCATCCGCATTGGGGCGGAAGTCAACCAGAACGACATTCTGGTGGGCAAGATCACGCCCAAAGGCGAAAAGGAGTTGTCGCCCGAAGAGAAGCTGCTGCGCGCCATCTTTGGCGAAAAGAGCCGTGAGGTGAAGGACACCAGCCTGCGCCTGCCAAACGGCGAGCACGGCAAGGTGGTGGAAGTCAAGGTCTTCGACCGCGACGAGCACCGCGACCTGCCCGCCGGGGTCAACCGCATGGTGCGCGTCAGCATTGCCCAGCGCCGCAAACTGACGCAGGGCGACAAAATGGCCGGCCGGCACGGCAACAAAGGCGTCGTGTCCAAGGTTGTGCCGGTCGAGGATATGCCATTCCTCGAGGACGGCACGCCGGTCGATATCATCCTGAATCCGTTGGGCGTGCCAGGCCGCATGAACATCGGCCAGATCCTGGAGACCCACCTGGGCTGGGCCGCCGACCGGCTGGGCTTCCGCGCGGTGACCCCCGTCTTCGACGGCGCCGACGAGCGCGAGATCGAGGCCGAGCTGGCCCGCGCATGGCTGATCGACCACGCCTACACCGAGATCACCCGGCGCGCCTGGGCCGCTCTGCGCGAGAACGACATCGACACCGAGCAATTGCGCGACGACCATGATGCGCGCATGGCATACCTGTCGGAGTGGCTAACCACCGGCGAGGCAGCCAGGCAAGACTACGATCTCGAGCGCGCCTACATCGACGAAGCCTATGCCCGGCGCATCATCCTGGTCGAGTGGCTGCGCGAACAAGGCTACGATCCGGACTATCTGCTCAGCTTCGAGGACGACCCGCGCTCGCTGAGCGAGCGCGCCCAGGCCGATGCAGACTGCGTCAAGGCGTGCATACGCCTGTGGCTCGCGGCGCGCGGCGTGGACACGGCCGGCATGAGCGACGAGGAAGCCCGCGAGCGCGCCACCCGGATCAGCATCGAGACCAATCAGCCGCTGCCCACCCTCGGCAAGATGAAGCTCATGGATGGCAAGACCGGCGAGCCGTTCGACAACCCGGTCACTGTCGGCTACCTGCACATCATGAAGCTCGCCCACCTGGTCGAGGACAAAGTGCATGCCCGTTCCACCGGCCCGTACTCGCTCGTCACCCAGCAACCGCTGGGCGGCAAGGCGCAGTTCGGCGGCCAGCGCTTCGGCGAGATGGAGGTTTGGGCGCTCGAAGCTTATGGCGCGGCGCACACGCTGCAGGAGATGCTGACCGTCAAGTCGGACGACGTGCAGGGCCGCGTCAAAACCTACGAGTCAATCGTCAAGGGTGAACCCATCGAGGAGCCAGGCATACCCGCCTCGTTCAAAGTGCTGGTGAAGGAACTGCAATCGCTGGGCCTGGCCGTGGAGGCCATCAACGAGAGCGGCGAGATCATGCACTTCGGCAAGGACGAGGATCGCCGGGCGACGCCCCGCCTGGGCATGGGCCTGCTCGGGCTGGAAGACATGTCTGACCGATTCGACAACGAATAGAAAACGGCGCGCAGCAGTCAGAAGTCCGAAAGCCCGCGCGGTCTGCGCGGGCTTTCTGTTTCACACAGAGAGGCGACACGCGCGCCGGGAGACTACAATCAACCCATGAGCGATATTCAGCGCGCCCTGGCGCGTGTGCGCGAGCGCATTGCGGAAGCCGCGCTCCGCGCCGGGCGCGACCCGGCCGGCGTGACGCTCGTTGCTGTCTCCAAAACGTTCCCAGCCGAAGCCGTGCTGGAAGCCGTTGCCGCCGGCCAACAGGACTTCGGCGAGAATCGCGTCGAAGAAGCCCTGCCCAAGATCGAGGCGGTCAGCAGAAGTCAGAAGTCAGAATACAGAAGTCAGAATACAGAATACAGAAGCCAGAATACAGAAGTCAGAAGTCAGAATACAGAACACAGAACACAGAACACGGAAGACGGAACGCAGCGCGCGGAAGCCGGGCCGGAGGATATGCACTACGCAATACGCGCTACGCAATACGGAACACGCAACACGCAATCCCCAATCCCCAATCCCCAATCCAAAATCCAACATCCAAAATCTGACATCCGCTGGCACTTGATCGGCCACCTGCAATCGCGCAAGGCCAGAGACGCCGCCGGCCATTTCAGCCTCATTCACTCGATTGATTCCGTTCGGCTTGCCGAGACGCTCGAGCGGCGGGTTGCCGGTCTCGAACCAGACGCCTCGCCTATACAGGACATTCTGCTGGAATGCAATGTCAGCGGCGAGGAAACCAAGAGCGGCTTCGATCTGGCCGGCTGGGAACACGACTCCGACAAGTTCAATCGCTTTGCCGACGACGTGACGCGCATCCTCGCGCTGCCTCATCTGCGCGCGCTCGGTCTGATGACGATGGCCCCCATCGTCGATCACCCGGACCAGGCACGCCCCTGCTTCGCCAGCCTGCGCGCCTTGCGCGATGCGCTGGCCGAACGACTGCCTGCTGCGTCCCTGCCACATCTGTCGATGGGCATGACCGACGACTTTGAGGCAGCCATTGCCGAAGGCGCCACCCTTGTGCGCATTGGCCGCGCCATCTTCGGCGCCCGGCACATCTGACCGGCCCATGATCCCTGATTACGCCAACCTGCGCGGCAACGCGGCGTCCTCAATGAGCCAACCGGCTTCCCCAGCGCAATCGCCGTTTGACAACCATCAGGCGCTCCTTAGCCTCGTTCGCCAGGCAAGCGCCGCGCGACAGGCCCCCGTCATCCTGGTGGGCGGCGCCGTGCGCGACGTGTTGATGGGCAGGCCGCTGACCGATCTCGACTTTGCCGTGCAGGGCGACGCCGTCGCGCTGGCCCGCACGGTCGCCAATGCGCTGCGCGGCGACTTCTACATCATGGATGACGCGCGCGGAACGGCGAGGGTCATTTTGAGGAACGCAGAAAGCGAACGCCATGCCAGAGCTGCGCACACCACCTCTGCAGCTTCTGTGATCCTTGATTTCTCGGTCTGTCGCGGCGACACGTGGGAAGAAGACCTGCTGGCCCGCGATTTCACCGTCAACGCGATCGCGCTCGATCTGCAAAACAATGCCATTCTCGATCCCACCGGCGGGCGCGCCGATTTGGCGCAAGGCATCATTCGCCAGACACGCCCCGGCGCTATCGCAGACGACCCGGTTCGCGCGCTGCGCGCCGTGCGCATGTCTCTCGCCCTGTCAGCCGGCATCGAGCCGGCCACTGCCGCCGCCGTTCGCCTCGCCGCGCCACACCTCAGCCGGCCCAGCCCGGAGCGGGTGCGCGATGAACTGATAAAGATATTGTCCCGGCCCGACGCCGCGCGCGGCGCGCGGATGCTGGATATGTTTGGGCTGCTGGGCGTTATCGCGCCGGAGATCGAACCGCTGCGTCATTGCGAGCAGGCGCCGCCGCATCGATTCAACGCCCTCGAACACACGTTCGTCGCGCTGGACTATGCGGACGCGCTCCTGTCCGGGCAGATCGACGCCGCGCTCCACTTCGACATCAGCGACCGGCAACGCGCCCAACTGGCCGGCCACTTCGCCGCCCCCATTACGGCCGACCGTCCGCGCGCGGCCATCTTTCGTTTCGCCCTGTTGCTGCACGACAGCGGCAAACCCCAGACCCGCAACGTCGGCGAGGCCGGCAGCGCCGCGTTTCCAAACCACCCGGCCATCGGCGCCACGCTGGCAACCCGGCGCGCGCGCGCGCTCAAACTGAGCGGCGACGAGACGCGACGCATCAAGATCATCGTGCAGCATCACATGCGGCCCAACCTGATGGCGCGCGCCGGCGAGACTTCTCTGCGCGCGCTCTACCGCTTGTGGCGCGACGCCGGCGATTGCCTGCCCGAACTGGCGCTGCTGTGTGTGGCCGACGGCATGGGCAAAGCCGGCGCCGACACGCGCCTTGAGGACCGCCAGCGCAGAGGCCGCATGGCGGAACTGATTCTCGACGCCTATTACACGCGCTTCGCGCCGGACGCCGCCCCAGACCCATTGATCCAGGGCGAGGATGTGCTGGCGCTGGGCGTCGCCCCTGGCCCGAGGATCGGCCAGATGATCGCGTCTGTGCGCGAAGCCCAAATGGCCGGCGACATCGCCACACGCGCCGAGGCGCTTGCCATGCTGCGCCAGATAGCCGCCGACAGCCAGCAGCCGTGAACTGCGTCCGCCTTTCGCTCCCGGCGTGATTACAATGCGCCGATGAACTTGCGTCGCGCGCTCTTTTTATCCGCGCTGGTTTTACTCGCGGCCCTGCTGCGCTTCTGGCGCATCGACGCGCAAAGCCTGTGGTTCGACGAAGGTATCGCCTGGCATGCGGCTACCCAGCCTGATTTGGCGGCAGCAATTGCGGCCGACCCAACCAACCCGCCGCTGTACTTCCTGCTGCTCTATGCCGGCGTGCGACTGGGCAGCGACACAGAGTTCACCATGCGCTGGCTGTCGGTCATGATCGGCCTGCTGGCCGTGCCGCTCACCTGGCAGCTTGCGCGCCGGCTGTTTACCCCGGTCGCCGGCGCGCTGGCTGCGTTGCTCGTGGCATGTTCGCCCCCGCTGTGGTGGGCTTCGCAGGAAATCCGCATGTACGGGCTGATGGTCGTGCTGACGCTCGTCGCGGCGCTGGCATGGCATCGCTTGATCGAGCGCGAATCGCGGCAGGCATGGCTTGGGCTGTGGGTTGCCGAACTGGGGTTGCTGTACAGCCACAGCACCGGCCCCATCTTCGCCCTGTGGTTGAACGCAGTCACACTGCCGGCCTGGCTGTTCCGGCGTCGGCCACGCTGGCAGACCTGGCTGGCCGGGCAAATCGTGGTCGGGTTGCTTTGGTCGCCCTGGCTTGTCGCCCGCTTCGTGCTGTTGCCCGCCGCCAATCAGACTGTCATCTCGCCGCCCGCGCTCACGCCGGAATTGCTGGGGCAGATCTGGCAGTTAGTGTGGGCAGGGGCGTGGAGTATGGTCGGCCAGTCTGCCGAGTTGACGGCAGGCAGCGCCATCGCATTCGTCATCGCGCTGATCATACTGGATTGGCGCAAGCGCGCCACAGGCTGGCTGGCGCTGCACGCGCTGTTGATCGTGGCCGGCGTGCTGGCAGGACTCGCGTTTGTGGGCATCAACCTGCACGGGCGCTATCTGGTCGCAGCCGTGCCCTTCGTGCTGGTGGCGCTGGCCGGCGGACTGGCGCACCAGGCAACGCAGACAGACAACCCGGCCCGGCGACGTGTGGCGCGTGTCATCACGGGCGGCGCGCTCCTTGTGTTTGTCGCGCAGTCTGCGCTCGGCATTGGCCTTGCGGCATTCAATCCAGCCTATCAACATGACGACGTGCGCGGCATGGTGCGCTATTACGCAGACACGTTGACCGCCGATGACACCGTGATCGCGCGCTCCTATGTGGATCGCTACGAGCTGGCCTATTACTGGCCGCGCCTCGGCGCACAGGCGCGGCTGCTGGCACTCGCCGAGACGGCAGAATGGAACGATGTTGCCGGCCGGCTGCCGCAGTCAGGGAAAGTTGCCGAGAATTTCTGGTTCGCGCAGCGCGGCGACTACCGGCGCATGCTGAGTTGTATGCTGGGGCATGGCGGCGTCCGCGCGCCGGCATACTTCGAGACCTTTGGCCTGGGCAACAACCTGCACGATCAAGCGCCGGCGCAATTGCCCATCACACGGCCACTCAGCGGCCATTTTCAGCCGGCGCAAATCACAGCCATCGGAACACCACCTGCTTTCACTGCCGAGCGCGCAGCCTGCCTTCCCGTCGAAATCGTCCTCGACCAACGCACGATCATGCCACTCAAAGTCGCGCTGATCGCCCGCAACGACCTTGGCTGGGAGATCGTCCGCGCCGACGCCGTGTTTGCGCGCGCCGATCAGCGCGCCAGTGATGCCGCCAATCCCGGCGATGCGCTGGCTGCCTATCCCCTGCTGCGCCTGCCGTATGGAGCGCCGCCGGGCGTCTACCCGCTCATCATTCGTCTGTATGACGAATCCAACATGTCGGGCTACGATGTGCTGGGGCCAACCGGCGCGCCGGCCGGCAAAGATCTGGAGATCGGCGCCTGGATCGCGCAGCCGGGCGCAGACTGGTCGAGCGCAGCGCCACCGGCTCACGATGCCGCGCACACTCCGATTGTCATCACTGCCCAACAGACCCTGTTGCGCCATGACGCCGACGCGCCGCGCGCAACGCCCCTGCGCAATGGCGATCGCATCCGGCTTGCCTTGCTGTGGCAAAGTGAAGCCCCCTTGCCGCCGCTGACGCTGTCAGACGCCGCTGCCGGCTGGCGCGTCGATGTGCCGGCGCGCGTGAATGGAACCGGCGTCATCCTGGACTGGCGCGAAGCGCGCATTCCCGCGTCTGCGCCCGATGGCACAGCCGAGCTGCGTCTGCCGGATGGTCGCGTCCTGGCGCGCTACCCGATTGCCGCGCTGCCGGTCGAGTTTGTCGAGCCGGCTTACGCAACACCTGTCAGCGCAACACTGCCCGGCATCGGCAGCCTGATCGGATACACGCTGGCCGGCGATCCACAGACCATCGACCGCAGCGCGCCCCTTTCCATCACCCTGGTCTGGCAGGCGCATGCCACGCCGGACACCAGCTACACCGTCTTCGTGCAAGTGCTCGACGCGCAAGGCCGGCTGATTGCCCAGAGCGACGCGCTGCCTGCGCAGGGCGCGCGCCCGACAACCGGCTGGCGGCCGGGCGAATATATCATCGACACGCACGCGCTGGCTTTCAAACCCGGGGCGGCGCCCGGCCCGGCGCGCATGATTGCCGGCATGTACAATGCGGTCACAGGGCAGCGCGCGCCACTTGACAATGACAGCGGCGACGCCGCCATCAGCCTCCCCACACCGCTAACGCTGAAATAAGCCCACGTCCCAATCGCGCAACCGCACAGATGCGACCCGCCTCCAACGCAACCTTATCTCACCCCGCCAGAGAACGCCACTGCCCACAACCAGTTCACGACGGTGTGAACAACAGCCGGCGTCGCCACATTGCGGGTGGCGATGTAGGTGCGCGCATAGAAAATGCCGGCCACCGTCGCCAGCACAAAGTACCAGCCAATTTCAGGCGGGTTGTTGAGGTGCGCCAGACCGAAGACAACCGACGACACCACAATCGCGCCGGCCTGCGGCAACCGCAGCGTCTGCTCAAGATAGCGGAAGAGCGTCCCGCGAAACAGGATTTCTTCCGGCAGGGCGACGAACACGAACCCGGTCAGCAGACTGATGGCCGCTTCGAGCGGGGACGGGGCGGCAAAGGCCGGAACCAGAAAACCGCTGAACAGACCGACCGGCACGCCCACGACAGCCAGCAGGATCAGGTTGCTGGCGGCGATGCTCACCCCGCGCGCGGTTGGCCGAAACGATAGCCCGATCCCCTGGAATTGGCCGGAGACAGCCAGCAGGAACAGAAAGAGCGGCAACAGCGCCACTTGAAAATAGCCGGCCCCTTCCATCAGAAATAGCGGGAAATCCGGGAACGCCTCGAACTCCACGGCGTACCACACCGACAACACCGCGCACACAAACAGGAAATTGAGATTGCGTTTCTGTTCGCGGCTGGTCAGGGCCAGCAGCGCCAGCGGGATCAGAAACGCCCCTGCGCGCAGCGCGGCGTCGAACGGGTCGATAGTCTTGTTGCGAGTGAACGGCAACACCAGCGGCGTGGCAACGGTAATCAACCCCAGCATCAAATCGCCGCGCCGGAACTGCGGCGTGTTGATGATGGCGATGGCCGACGGCAGGTACAGCAAAATGCCGGACGTGAGCAAGTCGGCTGGCTCGAGCGCGCCGTTCATCTGAGCGTACAGGATGAAGGGAACAAGGACGATCAGCGGCGCGAGCGACAGGCCCACCGGCTCGACCTGCGCCGCGTGGCGCAACGCGCGGGCCACCGGCGCAACACTCGCCAGCAGAAAAGCGCCGACAAACACAGCAAACAGGAGCAACGGAAAGGCCGCCGGGCCATTCAGCGGCTCGCCGAGTTGTTGAGCGAACAGCGCAACGAGCGCGGCCCAGATCGCCCCCCGAACAATCCAATCCAGCCCGCGCGTCGGCGCTTGTTCCGGCGCAGCAGGTTGAGGCGCAGGACTTGCTGATGAAATCTGATCGGAGGGGGGAGCAGGCGCAATCGAATCAGCATCAGGATTGCCACCATCGCCGCGAGGAATGTCGCTTGAGATATCGCCTGCGGGGGATGGCGATGTCGCCGGCTGTTCCGGCTGAGGCAATGAATCCATGCCGCGATTTTAGCAGCAGGCAGACTCTGGACGCAGCAGCGCGTTCCAGGCGCGGCGCACCTGCGCCTCCGTCTCTTCGAGCGAGCCGGATGTGTCGATGACCACATCCGCGCGCGCGATCTTGTCTTTCTGTGAATTCTGGGCGTCGGCCCGCGCGCGCGCTTCGGCTTCGCTCAGCCCGCGCGAATGCATCAGCCGGCGCACCTGCTCCTCCGGCGAGCAGGTGGTCACCCAGACCTGGTCGCATCGCTCAGCCCAGCCGGCTTCGAACAGCTTGATCACTTCGATGACGGCGATCGCGTCGGCCGGCATGGCGGCCAGCAGGCGCTCCATCTCCTCATGCACGGCAGGATGGGTGATCGCTTCAAGCTGTTTGAGGCGGGCCGGGTCGCTGAAGACAATCGCGCCGAGCGCCCGGCGATTCAACTCGCCGGCCTCGGTCAACACAGCCGGGCCGAACACACGCGCAATTTCGGCCAGCGCCGGCCGGCCTTTCTCCACTACCTGGCGGGCGATCACATCCGCGTCGATCACCTGCGCGCCCAAACCGCGCAGCACGCGCGCGACGTTGCTCTTGCCGGTCGCAATGTTGCCGGTCAGGCCGATGAGTTTTGCCGGCGGCATGGTGAGGCAAGCGTAGCACAACTTCAACGCAAAAGGGCAAAGAGGCCGGTCATTGTTCTGCGCCTTGTAGTAAGATGGCATGCTTCAGACGGAGATTTCATCAGAGACGAAGCCGGCTGAGACAAAAAGCAGGAAGCACATGAGACAACCGATCAAACCGCCGCCGATGCCCATCATGGAGCGCAATCGGGGGATGGTTTCACGCCTGTGGCGCTCTGGCCGAAATGGCCGGCTGACACTGGGCGTCATCGCGGCGGTCATACTGCTCTGTCTGGTGACGACGCTGGTTGTTGTGACGCGACCGGCTTCACCCCCGCAGGACAGCCCAGCCGACATCGTCCTCACCACGCCCACAGCGCGCTTGCAAGCTGAAGCGACAACAGCAGGTGACGCCCTTCCAACCCCGGCGGAGAACGCGCAGCCGGCCCCGCCGCCCGCCGACGCGCCGGCGCCGACGACCGAGCCGGCCGTCGCGCCAACGATCGCCCCCCCACCCACCGCCATCAGCAGTCCGCAGGCCAGCCTGAAGGCCGGCAATGAATTCGTCAATGTGCGCGCCGGGCCGGGGCTGTCGTTTGACAAAGTGGGCGAGCTGAAACCCGGCCAGCGCGCGCCGGTGCGCGGCAAGAGCGCGGATGGGGCGTGGTGGCAGATCAGCCTGCCCGACACCCCCGACAGCGCCGGCTGGGTGTTTGCCGAGTACCTCGATCTATCCGGCGACCCCGCCAGTCTGCCCATCGTGCAGCCATAACCCGTTCCGTCGTCGGCCCGGTTAGAATATGCTTGCGTCGGCCACCATGATGTGGGCCGGCGCAAGGAGCACATCATGACACCGACGCGCGTGCTGATTATGGGCGCCGCCGGGCGCGATTTCCACAACTTCAACGTCTGCTTTCGCAACGCCCCTGATATCGAAGTCGTTGCCTTCACCGCCACCCAAATCCCCAACATCGAAGGTCGCGTGTATCCGCCGGCGCTGGCCGGCCCGCGCTACCCGAATGGCATACCGATCTACGAAGAACGCGATCTGACCCGCCTCATCCGCGAGCTGCGCGTCGATCAGGTGGTGTTTGCCTACAGCGATGTGCCGCACGAATATGTCATGCACAAGGCATCGGAGACGATGGCGGCCGGCGCAGATTTTCGGTTGATCGGGCCGGCGGCGTCGCAGATCAGAAGCAGCAAGCCGGTAGTGTCGGTCGGCGCCGGGCGCACCGGCAGCGGCAAAAGCCAGACGACGCGCCATGTGTGCGACGTGTTGCAGCAGATGGGCAGGCGCGTGGTCGCCGTGCGCCACCCCATGCCGTATGGCGATCTGACCCGCCAGGTCGCGCAGCGTTTCGCCACTTACGCCGACCTCGACGCGCAGAATTGCACCATTGAGGAGCGCGAGGAGTACGAGCCGCACCTGGATCGCGGCGTCATCGTCTATGCCGGCGTGGATTACGCGGCCATCCTGCGCCAGGCCGAGCAGGAGGCTGATGTGATCGTGTGGGATGGCGGCAACAACGACTTCCCTTTCTTTGTCTCCGATCTCCACATCGTGGTGCTCGATCCGCATCGCCCCGGCCATGAGCTGACCTATCACCCCGGCGAGACCAACCTGCGCATGGCCGGTGTCGTGGTCATCAACAAAGTCGACACGGCCAACTATGCGGATGTGCTGCGCGTGCGGGAGAATGTTCAGGCGGTCAATCCGCGCGCGGTGGTGATCGAAGCCGCCTCGCCGTTGTTTGTGGAGGATGCACAGGCCATTCGAGGCCGGCGCGTGCTGGTGATCGAAGACGGCCCCACGCTGACGCACGGTGAGATGGCGTACGGGGCCGGCGTGGTGGCCGCGCAGCGTTTCGGCGCGGCAGAACTGATCGACCCGCGCCCCTTCGCCGTCGGCTCGATTCGGGAGACATTCGAGAAGTACCCGCGCACCGGGCGCCTGCTGCCGGCCATGGGCTATGGCGCAGCGCAGGTGGCCGACCTGCAGGAAACCATCCGGCGCTCCAACGCGGAACGGGTAATTGTGGCCACCCCAATCGATCTGCGCCGGCTGGTGACTGTGGAACAGCCCATGCAGCGTGTGCGCTACGAGTTACAAGTCATCGGCGCGCCCACGTTGGAAGAGATATTGAGAAGCCGGTTTGGGCCGGCGCAATGACCTTTCACGCCTCTGCTATAATGACCTTCCGCAAGGGCACGTAGCTCAGTTGGTTAGAGCACTGCTTTGACATAGCAGAGGTCACAGGTTCAAGTCCTGTCGGGCCCATCCTGAACCCTTCAGATTGCAGCAGTCTGGAGGGTTTTTTGAATTGGCGCGTCTGGCTTCTATAATACCGTCTGGCATGACCATCCCAGGCGCCGACGCAACCCGGATTCTGGCTATCGAGACCTCGTGCGACGAGACTGCCGCCGCAGTGATCGACAACGGGCGACACATCCGCTCCAACGTCATCGCGTCGCAGATTGCGCTGCACCAGAAATACGGCGGTGTGTTCCCGGAGATGGCGTCGCGCGCGCACATCGAGGCCATCGCGCCGGTGATTCGACAGGCGATGGACGACGCCGGCGCCGAGTGGCAATCGCTGACAGCCGTGGCAGTGACCAAAGGGCCGGGGCTGCCCGGCTCGCTGGTTGTCGGCGTGAATGCGGCCAAGGGCGTGTGCCTGGCGCATGACCTGCCCCTGATCGGCGTGAACCATCTGGAAGGCCATCTGTACGCGCACTGGCTGACCGGAACAGGGCCGGCGGCGGATCAACCTGTCGGCGAAAGCGAACAGGCGTTCCCCCTGCTGGGTCTGATCGTCTCCGGCGGCCACACCGAGCTGGTGTTGGTGAAGGGGCACGGCGAGTACGAGTTGATCGGCCATACAGTGGATGACGCCGCCGGCGAAGCGTTCGACAAAGTGGCGCGCATGTTGGCGCTGGGCTACCCGGGCGGGCCGGCTATCGAGCGCGCAGCATTGCAGGGCAATCCCCGCCGCTTCAAGTTCTCGCGCCCGCGCATGGATCGCCCGTTCGATTTCTCGTTCAGCGGCGCGAAGACCGCCGCCTGGTATGTGTTGCGCGACTTTGGCGGCGCGGTGGACGGCAAGCCCAACCCGCGCGCGCCGGTGTTCGACATCGCGGCCAGTTTCCAGGAAGCCGTGGTGGACTGGCTGGTGGAGAAAACGCTGCGCGCCGCGCAACAATACAACGCCAGGGCCGTGCTGGTCGGCGGCGGCGTGTCGGCCAACCGGCTGCTCCGCGAACGCATGACGACGCTGCTGCCGATGCCGGTGTTCTTCCCGCCGCTTGCCCTGTGCACCGACAATGCGGCCATGATCGGCGCAGCGGCACACTTCGCCTGGCTGCGCGGCGTGCGCGACGATCTGGACATGGACGTTGAACCGGACTTGAAGATCGGATGACAGGACAATTGACGATTGACGATTGAGCGATTGACGATTGACGATTGAGCGATTGACGATTGAGCGATTGAGCGATTGACGATTGACGATTGACGATTGACGATTGACAATTGTTCGCAATCCGGCTTCGAGCCTGAAATCCCAAATCCAAAATCCAAAATGGAATACGACGTTGTCATCGGCATGGAGACCCATGTCGAGCAAAGCACCCGCAGCAAGATGTTCTGTTCGTGCTCGGCCAACTTCTTCGGCGCCGAGCCGAACACCAACGTCTGCCCGACCTGCCTGGGGATGCCGGGCGCGCTGCCTGTGATCAACCAGCGGGCTGTCGAGTTCTGCATCATGGTCGGGCTGGCGCTCAACTGCAAGATCGCCCGACACACGTTCTGGGAGCGCAAATCATACTGGTATCCCGATCTGCCGAAGGGTTACCAGATTTCGCAGTATCAGTACCCGCTGTGCTATGACGGCTATATCGACGTGGACGTGCGCGATTTGAGCAGCGGCAACTGGACTGAGGAGCACTATCGCAAGCGCATTCGCATTCGCCGGGCGCATCTGGAGGAAGACACCGGCAAGCTCACCCACGCCGGCAATTCGTCATTCGTGGACTACAACCGCAGCGGCGTGCCGCTGATCGAGATCGTCACCGAGCCGGACATCGCCAGCGCCGACGAAGCCTACGCCTATCTGAGCGCGCTGCGCGACATTGTGCGCTACCTGGGCGTGAGCAGCGGGGACATGGAGAAAGGCGCCCTGCGCGGCGAGCCGAACATGAGCCTGCGCCCCAAAGGCAGCGACACCTTCGGCACAAAAGTCGAGATCAAAAACCTCAACTCGCTGCGCGCCGTGCGCGACAGCATTGCTTACGAGATCAAGCGGCAAAGCCGGCTGTTGGATGAGGGCGGCCAGGTCAGGCAAGTCACGATGGGCTGGGACGACGCGCGCGGCGTGACAGTGACGCAGCGCGAGAAGGAGGACGCCCACGATTACCGCTATTTTCCCGAACCCGATTTGCCGCCGCTGGTGATCGACGACGCGTGGCTGGAGGCGATCAAAGCGCGCATGCCGGAACTGCCGCTGGAGAAGAACGACCGCTTCATGCGCGACTTTGGCTTGAGCGGCTATGACGCGATGGTGCTGACCAGAGACCGCGCGACGGCGGAGTATTACGAGAAAGTCGTGGCGGCCCTCTCCCCCCATGCGCAGAGCGAGAAAGTGGCCGCCAAGTCCGCCGCCAACTGGGTGACCGGCGAGCTGTTCCGGCTGATGAGCGCCGCCGGCGCAAGCATCGAGGATGTCAAAGTGACGCCAGCGCAATTGGCCGGGCTGATCCGGCTCGTGGACAGCAAGACCATCAACATCAATACCGCCCGGCAGGTATTCGAGGAGATGTTCGCCGGCGGGCAGGATGCCAGAGCCATCGTGGAGGCGAAGGGGTTGGCGCAGGTCAGCGACGAGGACGCCCTGTCGAAAGTCGTCGAAGATGCGCTGAACGCCAACCCGCAGCAGGTGCAAGCGTATCTGGCCGGCAACGAGAAACTGTTTCAGTTTCTGGTGGGCCAAACAATGAAGCTCACCAAAGGCAAGGGCAACCCGCAGGTGCTGCAACGGTTGCTGAAAGCCGCGCTCGACAAGCGGCGCTAGCCTGACACTCCAGGAGTCTTAAAGACTCCGGGAGTCTTTGATTGCCCCAATCGTCAGCACGCCGTGATACCCGAACAGCCTGCCGAGCAACGGATGACCGATCACCACCACGGTAGCCACGCGGTCGTCACTGCCGGGCACGGCGCGCTCGACGGCGACGGTTTCCACGTTGAACAAGCGCGGCAACGGGGCAAGCATCGACCCGGCAATCAGATATTGCGGCCCGCGCGAGCGCATGAGCAGCGTTTGCCCCTCATCGGCAATCTCCACTTCCAGCGTCAGGCCGATGGTTTGCGGCTGATTGAAGCAATCCAGCACGCTGCGAAAGGGCATGGTGCGCGGCGCAGGCTTTGTGAGGGTGTAGCTGGTGGCAAGGCCGGCCGGCGTGTGAAATTCGCGCATCCACTCATAGCAGGGCAGGCCGGCGGCGTCCAGCAGGCCGCGATTGCGAACGCGCACGCGCTGCCCCCGCCCCGGCACAGGCATGAACGGCGCGAAGGGCCGCGCCCACGGCAGACGGTTCCAGGCGTCCATCACGCCTTCGACCAGCACCTCGCGGCCGGGCGGCAGGTCGTAGTGGCGGCGCAGCGCCGGCGCCAGCCGGTCGATCTGGCCGGCCAGCACGTAGTGAAAGAGGGATCGAGTTGTCATGTGTTACTCCAATTGCCGTCTGAGCATGTTGCGCAACAGCACCCACCCGCCGCCCAACACAGCCACAATCAGCAAGAGCAGGCCCCACGCGGCGGTGATGCCCTGGCCGGCCATCACGACGCCAATCAGCGATGGAATCGCCAGCGTCGCCACAGCAGCCATGCTGGTCAGAAAGCCGGTGACTACCGTCGCCGCGCCGGGGAACAGGCGAATGCCATACGAGATGAGGATGGGGTAGATGGGGCTCATGGCAAAACCGACGATGAACGCGCCGGCCATGTTGATTTCAAACACGCCGGGCAGGGCGATCATCAACAGCAAGCCCATGCCGGTCAGCGCAATCGCGCCCGACACGATGACCGGCGGCTTCACCCAGCGCGAGATGAGATCGGTGACGTAGCGGCCGAGCGTGAATGCGGCAAAGAAGACTGTGACCAGCAGCGCCGACTGCGCCGCGCTGACACCGGAACCGCGCTCGGCGTACACGGCTACCCAGCCGCTGAAGGCCACCTCGCTGCTCACATAGATCGATGCGGTGATGCCAAGCAGCCACAGCACCGGCTGGCGCAACACCTGCGAGACGGGCAGCCGGGCCGGCGCAGCATTCGCCGGGGGATGCATGGCAACCGGCGAAATCGCATCACGCCAGCCCCATGCGCCGATCAGCAAGGGAGCCGACAGTATGAGCGCCAGCAGAAAAGCAACGCTGGCGCTACCGAACAGGCTGTAGCCCAACGACACGAACAGCGGGCCTGTCAGCGCGCCGATACCGAAGAATGCGTTCAGCCGGTTGAGCATGCGCGCGGCGTTGTGGCCGGCCAGCAGCCCGACCATCGCGTTGTACCCGACCTGCGTGCCCGACTGCCCCAGCCCCAGCAGATACGCGCCCAGATAGATCAGCGACAGGCTCTGGCCGAGCAGGAGCAGCGTGAGGCTGACCAGCAGACACGTCGCGCCGGAGAGCAGCAACGCCCGCATCCCCAGCCGCGCGCCGATCGGACTCATGATAAAGACCGACGTGGCGTAGCCCAGGGCAAAGGGCGTGAACAACAGCCCGACCTGTTCGAGCGAGGCGCCGGTCTGGGCGGCAAAGGCGGGCAGCGCCGGCCCGATGATCGAAGCGTTGACGCCGATGCTGACAAAGGCGTAGAAGCTCAGCCAGGGCGCGCGCGACGCGCCGGCGGCGTGGAGCGTCTGTGAAGCGGGTGGCGTTGTTCCCATGTCAGGGGATGCCCGGCACACGCGCAAAGTTGGCCGCCTCGACCACGCGCTGCCCTTCCGCGCTCAAAATCCACGCCACAAAGTCGCGCAGCTCGCCCTGCGGTTCGCTCAACGCAATCAGGTAGAGCGAGCGCGACAGAGGATAAGACCCATCGAGCAGAGATTGCCGGGTCAATGGCCGGCCATCGACGGCCAGCGCCTTGACCGGCGGGGCAACGGTGTCTGTGATGCGGGCGCCGGGCACATAGCCGATCGCGCCGGCCTGATACGCCACAAAGTTCATGACCACCTCGGTGGACGGCAACACGACCGCGTTCAAGGTCAGGCGGGTGTTGCCCATCACAACGCGATCAAAGACGACACGCGCGCCATCGCCGGCCTCGCGCACGGCCGTCTGCACCTCGCCAACACCCGCCGCGCCCAGGCTGTCCCACTGGTTATACACACCGGCATAGATGTCGCGCAATTGCTGCATGGTCACGTTCGTCAACGGGTTGGCCGGATTGACGATGACCGCGATCCCGTCTGTGGCCAGGTCTGCAACCCAGGGCGCATCGCGCCCGGCGATCTTTTCAGGCAACAGCGACACTGCGGCAAGATCGACGCGCCGGGAAAAGACGGCTTCGCCGGCGGCCGGCGTGCTGGCCGGCGTCAGGGTGAAGATAACGTTCGGATGCTGCGCCGAGTAAGCGCGGGTGAGCGCCTGCATCAGGGGGTCGAGAGCGACATCGGCCGCGACGCGCAGCGTGACCGTGACCGGCGTCACTTTGGGCGTTTCGGCGCCGCCGCAGCCAGGCGCGGAAAGGGCCAGCGCGGCAACCAGACAGCACAAGGCCGGCGTAGCGCGTCTCATGCGGCGACTGACTCCGCCGCCGGCGCGTCGGACGGATTGCCAGGCGCGTTCTGCCGGTCGATCTCGCGCAGGAGCGCCCACACCATCTCCTGGACGCGCGCGAGGGTTGCCTCGTCGATGGCCGCGAGCGTGTCGGAGGGCTGGTGCCAGCGCGGTGATGCCCCATCGGGCGCGATGGCGCCAAACGCAATCGCGCGCAACCCGTGTTTGACGCCCATACTCAGTTCGCCATAGCCGGCGTTCAGCGAAACGAGGCGGGCGTTCCACTCCGGGTGTTCGCGGATGATCTGCTCGGCAAGCGCCAGCAGTCCGGGGTCGCTGTGGGCGGGAATCAGGAAGCGCTCGGCGCGCACGACAACGGGCTGCGCGCCGGCGCCGGCAATCTGATCGAGCGTGATGTGGAAAGCGCCGTTGAGCGCGGGGCGGTTGGCGCTGAACCAGGCATCGGCGCCGTAACCGCCTACTTCTTCGCAGCCGGTGAACACCAGATACACCTGCGTGTGTTGCAGTGGCGATGCCGTCAGTCGTTCGGCAAGCCACAGGGCAGCCGCAACACCGCTGGCGTTGTCGTTCGCGCCTTTGGTGTATGGGGTGAGATCAGCCTGAATCATGAGGGCGAACAACACAAACGCCACAAGGCCGGGCGCAAGCGCAATCAGGCGCAGCGCCGAAGCGGGGATGAAGATGCCGATGACAAACAGCGCCAGCAACGCCACCATGCTGCCGAGGCCGGCCGGCATTAGCCAGCCAAAGACCCTCAGCCAGAACGGCGCGCGAAAGAGCAGCGGCGTGCGATGCGTGTCGAGATGCGCGGTGATGACGACAGTAGCCGGGCAGTCGGCGCGCGGCGCAATCGCCCCCATCGGCGCATCTTCATCCGAGGCTGTTTGCAGCCGGGGCTGCCGGCAGGGAATGACTGCGCTGACATTCTGGCTCTGTTCAATGGGGAGCAGCCAGCGCAGCAGGTTGGGGCGAAACTGCATTTCGAGCAATAGAGATGCGAGCGCCACAGCCGTAATGAGCGCCGCCGCTGCCGCGCCAACCGGCTGAGGCTGCCAGAACAGGAACACGCTCAACAGCGCCATCCCCGTCGCCAACGCATAGGGCCGATAAGCGGATGTGGCGCTGAGAAATGTCTGACGTTCGGGCGACAACCCCAGGTTCGCAAGTTGCTCGACCACGTAGTCGGCAGCTTTGGCTTCTTCAGCGGTCGCGCTGCCACGCGGGCCAATGACTTCGGACAGAGCGCGAATGTGATCGAGCGATGCCATAGAGGCTTATTATAGGAAGCGGGGGCGCGAAGGTGAGGCGGTGAGGGGGTGCAGGGGAGCGATGGGAGCGTGGAGTAAAGCATATAAAGGCGCGCCATGGGGGCGCGCCTCGCAACAGACAGCTTGTGCGCCGGCAGGCAGCCAGGGCGCAAGAGCGGTTACTCGATCGTCAGGATGCCCTTCATCAGCACATGATGGCCGGGGAAGGTGCAGATATAGGGATACTGGCCTTTGGCCGGCGCATCGAAGGTGATCGTGTCGCTCTCGCCGGCCTTGACCATCTTCGTATGGGCGAGGACGTTCGGGTCGTTGTCCTTCAGGTAGCCTTTGGCCTCGCCGGCGGCCAGCCCATCGTTCGACACCTGCTCGTTGGTGCCGGGTTTGATCAACACCCAGTTGTGCAGGAGCGCCGTCGAGTTGTTCTTGAAGGTCAGGGTGATCTTCGAACCTGCCGGCGCGCTGAGTGTGTCCTTGTCGAACAGCAATTCCTCGCCCTTCGAGCCGATCTCCAGCGTGACCGCCTGGCCGCTGCTGGCCGGGGCTGGAGTTGGGGCCGGTTCTTCACCGCCGCACGCAGCCAGAAGGCTGCCACCGACGGCCAGCCCGCCAACCATACCCAACGTCTTCAGAAACTGCCTGCGTGATAAATCGAGCGCCATCTTCTCTACATCTCCTTCGACAATAAATACAGAACTGCTCAATTGAGAGTTGTCCTTGCGCGGCGCTCATCCCGCCGCGCGGCGGCAGCAATATATCACTCGACCTTTGTCTGAGCAATTGTGTAGAGCAAGGTGAGAGGATGCCGATTCAGGTTTCAAAGCGGAAGCGCGCCTCGCCCACGCGAATGATGTCGCCGGCGCCCAGGGCGCAGCGAATCACGCGCGCTTCATTGACCCAGGTGCCGTTGCGGCTGGCGTTATCCTCGATCCACCAGGCGCTGGTGGCCGGGTCCCAGGCCAGCCGGGCGTGTCGCGCGGAGGTGTATTCGTCGCCGACGCGCACGGCGCAGTTGGGATCGCGCCCGATCCACACGGAGGATCGCAGGATATGCTCGCTGGCCGGCATATTGCCGGCCGGCAGCAAAATCAGACGGGCCGGCGAGACGGGCGCCTGCGAGGATTGGCGTTCGCGCACAAGCATCCAGAGCATCAGACCGAGGAAGCTATAGAGCGCGACGACGATCAGGATGCGCAGGGCGAGCAGAATCGCTTCGGGCGGGAAGAGGGCGGCAACGGCTTGCATGCAGAAACGCGGCGCGAGACGGGGCGCGCCGGGTCAGGCCGGCGCAGGCGCGGGAACAGCCCCCGACGAGGAGGACTCATCCTTTCCGTCCTGTTTGGCCGGAAGCTTGGCGCGGGGGTTGAACGGCGTGTTGCCGGGGCCATTGGGGCCGGCCTGCTCCTGGAAGAAGGATCGAAACTCCGCTTCCTCAATGGTTTCCACTTCGATCAGCCGCTGAGCAATCGCTTCCAATATGCTGCGGTTCCGGGTCAGCACGTCGCGCGCGCGCGCGTATGCCGTGTTGACCAGTTGCTGCACTTCCTTGTCAATTTCCAGCGCGACGGCGTCGCTGTAGTCGCGCTGTTCGCCCAGGTCGCGGCCCAGGAATACCATCTCATGCCGCTGGCCATAGACCATCGGCCCCATTTTTTCGCTCATGCCGTAGCGCGTGACCATGTCACGCGCGATCTCAGTCACGCGCTGCAAGTCGCTGCTGGCGCCGGTGGTGACATCGCCGAACACGATCTCCTCGGCCACCCGGCCGCCCAGGGCAAATGCCAGATCATCGAGGAACTTGGCGCGGCTGATGTAGTGACGGTCTTCGTCCGGCAGCGACAGGGTATAGCCGCCGGCCAGCCCGCGCGCGATGATGGTCACTTTGTGAATCGGGTCGCAGTTTTCGAGCAGATGCCCGACGATGGCATGGCCGGCTTCATGATAGGCCACGATCGCCTTTTCCCTGGGCGTAATCAGGCGGCTCTTGCGCTCCGGCCCCATCATGACCCGCTCGATGCTCTCGGTGAACTCGGCCATGCTGATGCTCTTGCGGTTGCGCCGCGCCGCAAGAATGGCCGCTTCGTTGACCAGATTCTCGATATCCGCGCCGGCAAAACCGGGCGTGGCTTTGGCCAGCGCGCTGAGATCAACGTCGGCGGCGAGCGGTTTGCCGCGCACATGGACTTTCAAGATGGCTTCGCGGCCTTTCACATCGGGCCGGTCAAGCACAACGCGCCGGTCGAAGCGGCCGGGGCGCATGAGCGCCGGGTCCAGGATGTCCGGGCGGTTGGTGGCGGCGATGACGATCACGTTGGTGTCGGTGTCGAAGCCGTCCATCTCCACCAGAATCTGGTTCAGTGTTTGCTCGCGCTCGTCGTGGCCGCCGCCCAGGCCGGAACCGCGCTGGCGCCCGACGGCGTCGATTTCATCGATGAAGATGATGCAGGGAGAATGGCGCTTGGCCTGCTCGAACAAGTCGCGCACACGGCTGGCGCCCACGCCGACGAACATCTCGACGAACTCGGAGCCGCTGATGCTGAAGAAGGGCACGCCGGCTTCGCCGCTGACGGCCTTGGCGAGCAGAGTCTTGCCGGTGCCGGGGCTGCCGATGAGCAGCACGCCCTTGGGGATGCGGGCGCCGAGCTGGATGAACTTTTCCGGCTCTTTCAGGAATTCGACCACCTCGACCAGCTCCTGTTTGGCCTCTTCCGCGCCGGCCACATCCTGAAAAGTGACGGTGGGCCGGTCGCTGGTGAACATGCGCGCCCTGCTGCGCCCGAAATTCATCGCCTGGCTGTTGGCGCCCTGCGCCTGCCGGAACAGGAACCAGAAGAACAAAATCACGATGACCGGCGTGATGAACAGCGCCGCCGTGTTGATCAGGTCGCCCCAGTTGAACGGGCTGACGACCTCTATCTTCACGCGCGAGAGCTGCTGTTCGGTGACGCCGAGCTGCTTGAGTTGTTCGCCGATGGTCGCGCCAGGCTCTTTCCTGGATGTTGCGTCGGGCCGGCTGCTGTTGAACTTGACCACCAGATCGTCGTTGGCGACGATCAGCTTTTCCACGCTGCCGTTCCTGATCGCTTCGGCGACATCGGAGATCTGTATGCTCATGCTACGGCTGGACCCGCCCTGAAAGACGCTCAGGGTGGCGACGAGCATGATGATGCCGAGGCCGATCAAAACGAGGTTGCGCCAGCGTGGCAACTTATCCATCTCACTCCACTCAACCATTTGGCCATTGAGTCATTGAGCCATTGAGCCATTGAGGCATTGGCTCAATCACTCAATCACTCAATCACTCAATCAATCACTCAATGGCTCAATTCTAATAGGCGTTTTCGTCCTCGCGCGTCACGGTGCGCCAGATGGTCTTGAGGATGATCTTGATGTCCAGCCAGATCGACCAGTTTTCGATGTACCACAGATCGTACTTGGTGCGTTCCTCTATGGAGGTGTCGCCGCGCAAGCCGTTGACCTGGGCCCAGCCGGCCATGCCGGCTTTCTCGCGGTGGCGCTCCATGTAACGCGGGATGCGGGCGCGAAACTCCTCGACATAGCGGGGTTGCTCGGGGCGCGGCCCGACAAGGCTCATCTCCCCAATCAGGACGTTGATGAGTTGCGGCAGCTCGTCGATGTTTGTGCGGCGCAGAAAAGTTCCCAGGCGCGTCCTGCGCGGGTCGTTTTTGGTGGTCCAGGTAGCCAGTTGCTCAGCATCCTGGCGCATGGTGCGAAACTTGATCAGCCAGAACGGCTTGCCGTCCAGGCCCATGCGTTGCTGGGCGAAGAAGACGGGGCCGGGCGAGTCGAGCTTGATGAGAATAGCCACGAGCAGCAGGAAGGGCGACAACAGCACCAGACCGACGGCGCTGCCGGCCAGGTCCATGAGGCGCTTGAGGGTGAGTCGCCAGCCGCGCAACTGCACGTCGCGCACGTTCAGCAGGGGCAGACCGCCCAGTTCGCCGATGCTCATCTGGCCGGCCATGATCTGGAACATGTCCGGGTAGACCTTGATGCTCATCGCGCTGCGGTCGCACATCGAGATGATGCGCAGCATGTCTTCGTCGCTGGCATCGGGCAGAGCAATGATGACTTCGTCCACGTTGTCGCGCGCGATGATGTCCGGCAGGGTATCGACGGCGCCCAGCACAGGCGTGTCATCATCGGGCCGGCCGCCGTTCTTCACAAGCAGACCGATCAGATCGTAGCCCAGGCGCGGGTTGTAGCGCAGACGCTGGAGCACGGTGGCCGCCGGGACTCCTTCGCCGACGACCACCACGCGCGTGCGCCCATATCCGCGCATTTGGAGCCAGCGCTGAAAGCGGGCCTGCAGCGCGCGCACCACAACGACGATGAGCATGGTCATCAGCCAGGCGTAGATCATCACGCCGCGCGAATAGTCGAAGGCTGATGAGGCTGTCTTGAACGTGAGCGAGGCGACGGCGATGCTGACGAGGGTGCCGATTGACACGCCGGAGAGCACCGTGACCAGTTCATCGGCGCCGTAGCGCGTGCGCCGGCGGTGATACATGCGACCGAAGAAAAAGGCAATGACGATGGCGACGATCTGGAGCGCCAGCAGCGGCAGCAGTTCGCCAAAGTACAGGTTGTCGGCCGGGTCGGGCAGCGGAATGAGCAGGCGCAGCCGGTATCCCAGATAGAAGCCCAGCGCGATGCTGAACACGTCTGCCAGCAGCAACGACGTGGTGACAAAGCTGTGGTAGTGTCGCTGAAGAAAGGGCGCGCGGACTTTCGGCTGGGCAAGCGCTTCCTGCATACCAGGCAACATTATACGATTCAGACTTACAATTGAGCGCGTTTGCCGGGCGTCCGGCCTGCGCAACTCCAATACAGTTCGAACGAGAAGAACAGGTGGCAAAGAAGAACAACTCCCATGCTGCGCACACGGTTGGCGTCGACCTGGGCGGCACAAAGATCCTGGCGGCAGTGGTGGACGAGGGCGGCAATGTGGTCGCCACGGCCAAGCGCGCAACCAGGGCGGAGGCCGGCCCGGAAGGCGTGCTGGAGCGCATCATCAAGACGGTCGAGGATGCCCTGACGAACGCGAAGATGGCCAAAGAGCAGGTCGCGGCGATTGGCATTGGCGTGCCAGGGCCGGTTGACACCGGTCGCGGGGTGGCGTTGAGCGTGACCAATATGCCCGGCTGGGTGAATGTGCCGGTGGCCGACCTGCTGCGCAAATGGCATCCTGCGCCTGTGGCGCTGACCAACGATGTGCGGGCCGCCTGCATGGGCGAGTTGATGATGGGCGCGGGGCGCGGCCTGCATCACTTTGTGTCGGTATTCATCGGCACCGGCATCGGCGGGGGCGTCGTTATCAACGGGCAGATCTACGAAGGCGCGCGCGGCAGCGCCGGCGAAATCGGCCACATAATCACCCTGGCCGATGGGCCGTATGCAGAGGGCGGCGGCATTCGCGGCGGAATCGAGGCGATCGCCAGCCGGTCGGCCATCGAGCGCGATTTGCGCGCCGGGCTGGCCGCCGGGCGCAAGTCCATCCTGCCCCAGTTGATGGCAAAGAAAGACGGGGCGCTGACCAGCAGCGTGCTGGCCGGCGCGGTGGACAAAGGCGATGCGCTGACCATCGAAGTGCTGCAACGGGCGGCGCACTATCTGGGCCTGCACGCCGCCTCGCTCATCAATGCGTTCGATCCGCAGGCGCTGATCTACGGCGGCGGGGTGATCGAGGCGCTGGGCGAGTGGATGCTGGGGCCGATCCGCGAGACGGCCTTGCAGCACCTCATCAACCGGGCGCGGCTCGACGAGGTCAGGATCGTGGAGGCCAGCCTGGGGGATCGGGCCGGCGTGGTCGGCGCGGCCCTGTTGGCCAGAGGGGCGCTACAGAAAGAAGTGGCAAAGTAAGGGCGAAAATGAGCAAGCGCGAATTACGCGACGCGCCGTTGCCTTACCGCATCTGGGGCGAGCAATACATCGACGAAGGCTCGCGCCGGCAGATGGATAACGCCATGCGCCTGCCGATCAGCGTGGCCGGCGCGCTGATGCCCGACGCCCATGTGGGCTATGGCGTGCCCATCGGCAGCGTTCTGGCGACCGAGGGGGCGGTCATTCCGTATGCTGTGGGCGTGGACATCGCCTGTCGCATGCGATTGACGGCGTTCGACATGTCGCCCATCGCGCTCGACCAGCAAAAGGGCAAATTCGAGAAGGTGTTGCAAAACACGACGCGCTTTGGGGCCGGCGCAGAATGGAACCCCAGGCAGGACGACGAGATCATGGACGACCCGGACTGGGAAGCAACCGGTCTGCTGCGCAGCCTGAAAGACAAGGCGCACCGTCAGTTGGGCACCTCCGGCTCCGGCAATCACTTTGTCGAATTTGGCGCGCTGGAGATTGTGGCGGAGGACGACGCGCTGGGGCTGGCGCCAGGACAATACCTGGCGCTGCTGTCGCACAGCGGGTCGCGCGGCACAGGCTACCAGATCGCGGATTACTACAGCAGGATCGCGCGCAATCTTCATCCTGAATTGAAGGAAGCCGGCGGGGGTGATCTCTTGAACCTGGGCTGGCTCGATATGGACTCTGAAGCGGGCCAGGAATACTGGGTCTCCATGAATCTGGCCGGCCGGTACGCCAGCGCCAACCATCGCGTGATCCACCGCAACGTGGCAAAGGCGGCGGGGTTGAAGCCGGCGGCAGTGGTGGAGAATCATCACAACTTTGCCTGGATCGAGACGCTGCCCGATGGCCGGCAGGTGTATGTGCATCGCAAGGGCGCTACGCCGGCGGCCAAAGGCGCGCTGGGCGTCATTCCCGGCACGATGGGCGACCCCGGCTATGTGGTGCGCGGGCTGGGCAACCTAACCTCGCTCAACAGCGCCTCGCACGGCGCGGGCCGGCAGATGAGCCGCAACGAAGCCTTCAAGTCCATTACCAAAACCGAGCGCGACCGCTACTTGCGCGAGCGAGGCGTGACGCTGCTGGGCGGCGGGCTGGACGAAGCGCCGCAAGCCTACAAGAACATCAACGAGGTCATGTCGGCCCAGAGCGACCTGGTGGAGATCGTCGGGCGCTTCAGGCCGCGCGTCGTCATGATGACCGACGACCCGCGCGATATATGACGCCGCCGCGCGGACGAATGGGTGACACAAGGATCATGGAAGCGGCCAGCACACTCAGCGAGATTTGCGATCAGTTTGGCATCGACATCCTGTATGTGTTTGGAAGTCGCGCGAGGGACGCTGCCCGTTTTGCGCTGGAGAATCGGCCCCTGCCGGCCGGCGACAGCGATTTGGATATCGGCGTCCTGCCGGCCCGGCCGCTCAGCGCGCAGAGAAAAGTGGCGCTTGCCCTGGCGCTGGAAGATCTTTTCGGCGTTGAGCGAGTGGATCTGGTGGTGTTGTCAGAAGCGGACCCTTTCCTGGCGGCGAACATCGCGCGTGGAGAGCGGCTCTACGAACGAGACTCCTGGCGCGCTGATGAGTATGAACTCTACATTTTTCGCCGAGCCGGAGACCTGATTCCGCTGGAGCGAGAACGGCTGGCTTTGATTGCGGAGAACTTGAGACAATGACCCGTCAGATATCCCGCCGCGTTGTCTATGGCCGTTTGCGTTCGGTGGAGCAGATGTTATCGACCATAGCAACGCTGCCCCTTGAAGACCGCGAAGCCTTTTTCGCCGATGAACGCAACGTGTGGACGCTTGAGTCCTGCCTGCGTCGCGCCCTGGAAGCTGTGCTCGATGTGGGGCGCCACATCCTCGCCAGGCGATTCGCCATCGGGGTCAGTGAGTACAAACAAATCGCGGATGAACTGGGCCGCGCAGGAATCCTGAACCCGGCTGAGAGAAGCATGTTGCGCACGCTGGCCGGCTATCGCAACCGCATGGTGCATTTCTACGACGAGATCAGCCAGGATGAGCTCTATGAAATCGCCAGGGCCAATCTGGGGGACATTCGGAAGATAATCTCCGTTCTGGCCGACTGGGTTGAAAGCCATCCGGACTGGGCGCAGGACGATCTTTAACCCCATATGGGCTATCCGGACAGACGCCGGACTTCTCGAAGAAGTCCGGCGTCTGAGCGCCTACATTGCCCACAGTGGATTGGGCATGAAGACCAGCAACAGCACGAGAGAGGCGATGAAGGCGAGCATGTAGTGTCGCGGCTCCAGGCGGGCAGCCTGATTCAGGGCCGGGGGGTGGCTGCGACCAAAGAAGAACAAAAGAATTGTCCACAGCAACCAGCTCTCCGACACCAGCACGGTTAATCCCAGAAACAAGGCCAGCATGACGAAATACAGATAGCGCGCCGCCTGGCCCAGCACCGCATAGGCCACGTGTCCGCCATCCAACTGCCCGGCGGGAATCAGGTTGATGCCGGTGATGAGCAACCCAAGCCACGCGCCGAGATAAAGCGGGTGCTCGATCATGCCCGCGCTCGGCACATACCGGCCATACAGGGCGATCTTCATCAGGCCGGTGAGCAGGGAATCGCCGAAGTAGATCGCGCCGGCCATGGCCGGCGTCTCGACAGGTTTGACGGTCGAGACAGCCAGCCCCAGCATCAGGAGCGGGATGGCGACGAGGAAACCGGCCAGCGGGCCGGCAATGCCGACTTCGAGGAGCGTTCGCCTGTCTTCGAACGGCTCGCGCTGCACGATGACTGCGCCGAGCGTGCCGAAGCCAAACATGCCAAACAGAATGGTGGGCAGGGGGATGAAATAGGGCAACGACACCGGCGCGCCGCGCAGACGCCCCACCACATAGTGCCCCATCTCGTGCGTGACCAGCACCCCCAGCAGCGCGCCGGCGAAGGCCAGCCCGGCGCCCAGGTCGAGTTGACCGGTTTGCGAAAACACCGAGCCGCTGAGAATGACTGATCCAACTGTCGCAACGAACAAAATCAGATTCAGCGCGGGGTTCAGCCTGGGGCGCGGAATCACGCCGGGTATGGCAAGCACTTCGTGATCGTAATTGCCGGGGGCAGCGTCTTCGCGGTTGCGCAAATAGGGCGTGTATCCAGCCTGCTCGACACGCGGACGCAGGACACGATAGGCCTGATCGGGCGGCGCCAGCAGTGTGCCCCGCAGCCGAACAACACCGCTGTCTTCAAATTCATAGCCGGTGACAGACATCACACCAGTGAGCGCCGCGCGCAGTCTGGCGAGGATTTCGAGCCGGTCAGCCGGCGCGGGGTTGGGTGGATTGAGCATGGGATTGGGCGCGCGAGACAAAGGGCCGCGCGCGATATGGTGCGCTTCCTACACAGGACGGCCGGCGTATCGTTGGGCCATCGCCTTGACAACCGAGGCGATGCTCAGCAACCCTTGCCCCTTGCCCATTGAAATGTTGGGGCCGAACAGCGTCGGCACCAGATCATCGATCGGCATGTTGGCGATCTCTTCGGCGGGCAGACCGTTGATGGTGGACGCGAGGACGGCGGACAATGCGCGCGCCGAGACGCCAAATGGATTTTCCACGGCGAAATGAAACTTCAGGCGGCTGCCGTCCAGCGGCTCGACGAAAACGTAGGAATCGGATTCGCAGTGCGGCACCTGGTTTTCCGGCGGATATGGGCGCCGGGCAATGGACTCCGGCACGCCCTCAAACTGGTCGGAATACTCGATCAACAGGGCATTGCGATCGGCGGGATTCTCGGCAAAGATTTCCAGCACCTCGCGCAACGGATCAGGGTAACGGTCAAACCTGGACATATCACACAACACTCACACAACACTCAATGCTTCGGGGATCAGCTCACACCGGCTTGCGGCGCAAGACGGCTCGGGGAGCGTCTCTGTCAGGGGGTCTGCCGGCTGGCGCAAGCGCATTTCCAGCGCCTGCTGATCCAGCTCATCAGCCCTTGACTCCAGGCCGGCAAGATGATCGAGAAAGATATCGACCGACGGCGCAGTGACCAGCGCGCGCCGCAGCTCGGCCGCGCCAGGCACGCCGATGATATAGCGGGCGGCGTACTTGCGGAACAGGATCAGCCCATAGTCGCCATAGTGCCGCAAATTCATCTCCAGGTGGCGGCGCATCAGCCGCGTCACGTCGCGCAACAGAACCTCCTCGCGGTTCCTGCCGGAGAAGATCCAGGGGTTGCCGATGGCCGCGCGCGCGATCATGACGCCATCGCAGCCGGTGTGCGCTTTCATGCGCGCGATGTCCTCCACCCGGCGCACATCGCCGTTGCCGATGACCGGAATCCTGACCGCCTGCTTCACCTCGGCGATGGCGTCCCAGTTGGCGTGGCCGGTGTACTTCTGCTCTTTGGTGCGGCCATGCACCGCAATTAACGCCGCGCCGTTGTCCTGCATGACGCGGGCGACCTCAACGTGGTTGAGGGATTGGGCATCCCAGCCGATGCGGATTTTGCCGGTGACGGGAATGCGCAGCGCCCTGGACATAGCGTTGAAGATGCGGCCGATTTTGGCGGGGTCGCGCAACAGGCCGGCCCCGGCGCCGCGCCCGCTCACATTCGGCACCGAACAACCCATATTGAGATCGACAATGCCCGCGCCCATCTGTTCGCAGCGTTTGGCGGCCTCTACGATGTCGCTCTCATTCGGGCCGAAGATTTGGAACGACAGTTGAGGCTGTTCTGATGGGTCGAAGTCCAGCATCTTGAGCGCCTTCTTCGCGCCGTGGCGAATGGCCTCGACGGCCACGAATTCGGTGTAGCTCATGGCCGAGCCGTACTCGCGGCAGAGCTTGCGAAACGGCAGGTCGGAGTAGCCGTCCATCGGCGCAAGGATGACCGGCACGTTGCCCGGCGCGCCCTCGCTGCCATAGACGGGCACATCCCGAACAAAAAACGCTGGCAAATTCACCCGGCTATTCTAACCATTCCTGAGATGGGGCCGGCGTCGCGCGCAGATTGCGACTGCGATGAGCAAGCCGGCGCAGGGCAGCCTGTCTGCAAGCTGGATCGAGATAGCCGAGCGCCTGCGCGCCGCCAGGACTCATCAGGATCAGTAAGGGTCAGCGGGCGGAGTCGGCAACCGCAGCGTGACCGTAGCGCCGCGCCCGGGCGCAGACTCAACAGTAACCTGGCCGCCAAACAGCCGGGCGCGTTCCTGCATGCTGACTACGCCGAAGCTCCCATCGCGCAGCATATCGTTCGCATCGAGCGCCTGGAAGCCTGGCCCGTCGTCTTGCACGATGGCCTGCATCTCGCGTTCGTCGAAGATCAACGTCACATCGACGCGGGTGGCAGCCGGCGCGTGGTGGCGGATGTTGGCCAGCGCAGCCTGAATGATGCGGAATGCCGTTACTTCAAGGTCTGTGGGCAGGCGCCGTTCACGCCCGACGATTTCGCAACGCACCGCGCAATCGGGCATGTGGCGGGCCAGGTCGTCGCTGATGAAAGTCATGGCTGCCGACAGGCCGAGGTCCTCCAGCACCAACGGTCGCAGCTCATTGCTGATGCGCCGGAGCTTGACTACCATGTCCTTCGACAGAGCCTGCAGTTCGTCGAGCCGGCGGCGCGCAACAGCCGGGTCGCGGTCGATCGCGCTGCGGCAAAGCTCGACACGCTGGACGAGCGCAACCAGTTCCTGCATGGTTTCATCGTGCAACGCGCGCGACAGGCGCCGGCGCTCTTCTTCCTGCCCCCTGACCACCTGGCTGGCGTATTGCTCGAGCATCGCCTGCTGCTCCTGCAGGCGGCGATCGAGGGCCTTGCGCTCGCTGATATCGTGCGCGATCATGGAGATGCCGGTGATTGCGCCGGCAGAATCCCGAATCGGCGAAGCCGTGATCGCCACATCCACCACGGCGCCGTTCTTGCGCAACGCCTCCGTCTCCAGACGCCGGATTGGCCAGCCGCCCTGCAATCGCGTCAGGTTTTGCCGGACTTCCGCTTCTCGACAGGCCGGCGAGAGTATGTAGATCGAACGCCCCTCAATTTCCGCGGCCGAATAGCCATAGATTGACTCCGCCCCTGGATTCCAACTGCGGATGAGGCCGTCTGGCGAGAGCGCGATGATAGCGTTCCCGGACGCGTTGACCACATCCGCGAACTGCCGCAATTTTTGCTCAACGGCTTTTTGCTCCGAAATGTCCTCGGCAAAACTCTCGATGTACAGCAGTGTGCCGTCGGCATCGCGCGCCGCGCGCATATTGAGGCGCGCGTCGATCCACCGGCCATCCCTGCGACGATAGCGCCGTTCGCAACGAATGGCGTCTGCGCCGGGTTCGAGCAGCAGACGAATCGCGCGCCGCAACTCGGCTGCTTCGTGGCCATCAGGCGAATTCAGGTCGCTCAGCAAATCGGCGGCTGAAGCATGTCCAAGCATCGACGCGAAGGCCGGATTGGCATCCAGGTATTGCCCATCTGCCGTCGCCTGGAAGATGCCGACCGGCGCGCCGGCAAACATGCTGCGGAACTTTCGCTCGGCTTGTTGAAGCGCCATGGCAGCGCGGGCGGCCTTTTGCTCTGAGGAAAGCCGCTCAGCAGCAAGGATCGCAGCCATGACCAGCACAAAGGCAAGCCCTTTCACAGACTGGAGGCCGGTCAGTGTGTCCGAGTCAGTGACCACGAGCGCCAGAAGGCGGTCTGAGAAAACAATCCACAGGCCGGCGATGATGGTGTAGAGCACGACGACGCGAACTGCTGGATGTCGGACAAGACTTTGCATCTGCGCTCACTTTTCCAGGGCAATCCACCCCTGACGAATAGCGTAAGCCACAGCTTCAGTGCGGTCTCCGACCCCCAACTTGCCAAAGATATTACGCAGATGCACCTGGACGGTATTGGTGGAGATGCCCAGCGCCTCGCCGATTTCCTTGTTGCTCCTGCCGCGAGCCACAGAGCGAAGCACATCGAGTTCGCGCTCGGTCAGCCCCTCCGGCATGGCGCCGGCGCGATAGGTGCGCATGTGAGCCAGCCGGCTGATCACCTTGCCGCTAATCTGCGGATCGAGAACCATCTCGCCCTTGAAGGCCGAGCGGATCGCGTCGGCCAGACTCGCGCCGCTGGTCGTTTTGAGCAGGTATCCATTCGCGCCGGCATCCAACAGGGGGAACACATAGCGATCATCGTCGTATGCCGACAGCACCACAACCCGAATCAAGGGATATCTGGAGCGAATCAGTTTGGTGGCCTCGATGCCGTTGATTCCGGGGAGATGAACGTCCATTACCACCACATCGGGGCGCAACTCCTCGCATAACTGCACGGCAGCTTCTCCGGTGGCCGCTTCTGCCACGACACTCAGATCGTCTGATTGTTCCAGCAGTTGGCGCGTGCCTTCGCGGACAATCTTGTGATCGTCAGCCAGCAGAATGCGAATCGACATGACAGGTCCCCGCAACACTATTTTAACCCAATGGCGATTTGGTCACATCAGATACCTGATTTCAGGTATGCCGGAATACCTGAAGCGGGTGATGCGCAACCAGCATCAGCATATATCCTGAAGACGCGGCAGGCACACACTGTAACACCACTATCAACATCGAACTACCGTCGAGCACATGGCTGACTCATCGAGCGCATCACAGTCCCATCGGGCACGTCGAAGTATCGTCGAGCGCACTGCAGTCACATCATGTCCGCTGAAGCCTCATCGAACACGTTGCCGTTGCATCGTCATCCGGGTGCCAGGGAATTTATAGGTTGATCGTAATAGCCGCAGCAGGCGCCTCCTCTTAGCCGCTTCAAGATGCCCGAGGAGGCGCTTGCGTTTCCTGACACAGGCTGTTCACTGCATGAATACCGATGCCAATCTTTGCCATAAGATTGCAGACGAGTTCAACTGGAACCGCATGGCTCGGAACGCTTCGATTCGCGTCGATATTCGGGACGGGGTCATGATCCTCGCAGGATGGGCTGCAAGCTATGCCCAGAAGCAAGCCATTGGGGAGATTGCAGAGAGGATCAGCGGCGTCAAGTGCGTGATCAATCAAATGCAGGTCTCCCTGGCTGGCCCGTCCGGCATATCCGACGAAACACTGGCCCAGGTGGTGCGGTTTGCGCTCGATCATGCGGCATTGCTTGCGCCCGGCAGCCTGGATGTAACCGTCGAAGATGGCGTAGTTGCGCTGTCCGGCGAGTTGACCTGGGATTACCAGCGCCGGGAGGCCCTGCGCACCGCCGGCGCGCAACGGGGCGTGCGCGAGGTTCTGGATCGCATCTCGCTGGCGATGCCGGCCGCCGGCCTCGTTGATTCTGAAGCCATCGTCAACGCCCTGCGCCGAAACGCCATGTTCGACGCTGAATGGATCACCGTGGAAGTCTACAAAAGGTGCGTTATCCTGCGCGGCAGCGCGCGTTCCTGGTTCGAGCGCAAATGGGCCGAGCGCATCGCCCGGTGCGCGCAAGGCACATCTGAGGTCATCAACCATCTGTCTGTTGCCGGTTGACGGCAGAGGGATAGCATGAACAACACTACGCGCGTCGAGGTCGATCAATACCAGCAATGGTTTCAGAATGCCGTCCTGAGCCAGGAGCGCAGCCTGGCGATATCCGGCGACATCGAGGATCGCCTGGACTTGCTGCGCCAGCGGATGAAAACTCAGATACAAGAGTGGCAGGCGGAGCTTGTCGCACTTCAAACACAGGTTGCCGCCAAATCGCCCGACGCCTATCAACGATTGAACCGGCTGCGCATGGACACGCACGGCCGGCTGTTGAGTTGGAAACTCGAAGCGGAGATTCTGCAAGGCCAGGCTGCCCGGTTGACCGGCGATGACAGCGCGGCGCTCAAGACCAATATCCTGTCTGTGTGCGCCTCGATCCAGGCCCGGATCGGGCATTGGGAAACTGAGATCATTCGCGTGAAGCGCGACACCGAGCGCGTGGAGGATGAAGCCATCCGCGAATCCTATCTCGCAGCCATGTGGGTCGCCGCAGACGCGGCTGCCACTTCGCTATATCACCTGTACCGGGACTGGGATGCCGTCGCCGGACGCTGGTAGCAGTTCGCCCCGGCTCCACTTCAGAGACACAAATGCAGCCCGCCATGCGCGGGCTGTTTGCTTTTCCGGCTGCGGCGCTGACTGCGCCGGCCGGCCTGATTGACAGAACCCCGCCCAGGTCCTACAACAGGCGGCATGTCTACTTCAACCAGCCCGATCAGGGAAAAGTCTCGCCCTCGTCTGCGCGACTTGCCGCGCAACGTATGGGCCGTCAGCTTCACCAGCTTCTTCATGGACGTGTCCACCGAGATGGTCATCAATGTGCTGCCCCTTTTTCTGGCCAATGTGCTGGGTGTGCGCGCCAATGTCATCGGTCTGATCGAGGGCATCGCCGAATCAACGGCCAGCCTGTTGAAAGTGTTTTCCGGCTGGCTGAGCGACCGGCTGCGCGCGCGCAAGTGGGTGGCTGTGACCGGCTACGCGCTCTCGACGCTATCCAAGCCTTTTTTCTACGTTGCCGCGAGCTGGGAAGCCGTTGCTGCGGTGCGCTGGGTCGATCGATTTGGCAAGGGCATTCGCACCGCGCCGCGCGACGCTCTGGTGGCGGATTCGGTGGACGAGCAACGGCGCGGGTTCGCCTTTGGCTTTCAGCGCGCCGCCGACACCGGCGGCGCGTTGCTCGGCATGCTCATCGCGCTGGGCGTGGTGTGGTTCCTGCAACAGGCCGGCGCGACACTGAGCGCAGACACCTTCCGCGCGCTGGTGCTGGTCAGCCTCATTCCGGCCGTGCTCGCCGTGCTGTCGCTGGCGCTGGGCGCGCGCGACACGCCGGTGTTGAAGCAGCGCCCCGCGCCGAAGTTTGCCTTCCGCGCGCTCGGCAAGCCGTTCATGACCTTCATGCTCATCACCGCCATCTTCGACCTGGGCAACTCGTCGGACGCTTTTCTGGTGCTGCGCGCGCAGGAGCGCGGGGTCAGCGTGGCCGGCGTATTGGCGATGCTGGTGATGTTCAACCTGGTCTACACACTGATGTCCATCCCAGCCGGCTCGCTCTCCGATCGGATTGGCCGGCGCAAGCTGATCATCGGCGGCTGGCTGGTCTATGCCGCCATCTACGCCGGCTTTGGGCTGGCCCAGGAAGGCTGGCACATCTGGGCGCTGTATGCAGTCTATGGGCTGTACTACGGGCTGGCTTTCGGAACCGGCAAAGCGCTGATCGCCGATCTGGTGCCCGAGGCGTCGCGCGGCACAGCCTATGGCACGCACAATGCCGTGCTGGGCATTCTGGACTTCCCGGCTTCGTTGATTGCCGGCATTCTGTGGCATGGCCTCGGCGCGTGGGAGGGCTTTGGACCCTCGGCCCCGTTTCTCTTTGGTAGCCTGATGGCGCTGATTGCGGCCATGCTGATGTGGCGCTGGCGTCCAACTTCGCCATCGGATCACAGATCGCCACAGACGGTTTAGAATCCGGGCCGCTCTGTAAATCATCTCAGAACGAGAAACGACATGACGCCAATCAAGACCGCAATTGCCGGCATCGGGCGGGCCGGCTGGGGCATGCACTGCCCCGAACTGGACAAGCGCCGCGACAGGTTTGTGATTGTCGCCGCCTGCGACACCCTGCCTGATCGTTGCGCGATGATGCGCGAGCGGTATGGCTGCCGCGCTTACACCGATTTCGACGCCCTGCTCAACGACCCCGACGTGGAGCTGGTCTCGATCGCCACACCCACCCTGCTGCACGTGCCCCAGGCCGTGCGAGTGTTACAGGCCGGCAAACACGTCTTCCTGGAGAAGCCGATTGCCCTCACCACAACCGAGACCGAGACGTTGCGCGAGGCGGCAGCGCGCGCGACCGGCCGGCTGTTCTTCCGCCACAACCGACGCTTCGAGCCGGCTTTCACCCGCATCCGCGAGATCCTGGCTTCCGGCGTGCTGGGATGGGTGTATGAAATCAAACTGCGCCGCAACGGCTACCAGCGCCGCAGTGACTGGCAGACGCTGCTGGCCTGCGGCGGGGGGCAATTGAACAACTGGGGGCCACATATCATCGACCACGCGCTGCAATTGCTGGAGTCGCCGGTCGCCGACCTGTGGCGCGACCTGAAGCGCATCGCTGCCGTCGGCGACGCCGAAGATCATCTCAAGATCGTGCTCACCGGCGCGAATGGCCGCGTGGTCGATCTGGAGATTAGCGGCGGGGCGGCGCTATCCGAGCCGGAATACGTTGTGCTGGGGGATCGCGGGGCGCTGATCTGCCAGGGCGACACAATCACGCTGAAGCATCTGCCGGCGGACTACGTGTTGCCGGCGGAGCAAGCGTCGGCAGACACGCCGGGCATGGACTACAGCTTTGGCAAGGGCGGGCCGCTGCCATGGCTCACACAGACGATGCCGGCGCAACCATCAACGCCGTGCGATATCGACAGCATCTGGGATCACCTGTACGCCGCGCTGCGCGAGGGGGCGCCGTTCCCCATCACGATGGACGAAGCGTTCGCAGTCGTGAAGGTGATCGAGGCGACGCGGCAGGGCACGCCGTTCCAACACTAAAGCCCGAACACCTCGCGGGCGAGCTTTGGCCCGCCGCGCAGCGCCAGACCCAGCCGAATTACCCAGTCAAGCAGAAAGAACGTGCCGCGCCGGTAGTGCTTGCGATAGAACAGCCACATGGCGCGGTCGAACTCGAACTGCGCCTTTGGGCTGCGCCGGCTGGCCGCCCGCTTGACATGATGCACGGTGACACGCGGATAGTACACCACACGGTAAGGCCGGCCATCCGCTGCGCGGCAACGCTTCACGCGCAGGCACCAGTCCAGGTCTTCGCCGTACATGAAGAACTGCTCGTCGAGCAGGCCGGCCTGCTGCACGGCGTCGGCGCGCAGCATCATGCACGCGCCAACCACTGAATCAACATCGGCCTGTTCGTCGATGTCCAGATAGGTCAGGTTGTAGCGGCCAAAGCGCCGGCTGCGCGGGAACAGCTTGCTCAGGCCGGTCAGCCGGTAGAAGGAGACTTCGGGCGTGGGAAAACTGCGCCGGCACGCCAGGTCGAGCGCGCCGTCCATCAACAACAGCTTTGGCCCTGCCACGCCCACATCAGGATTGGCGTCGGCGAAATCAACCAGGCCGCGCAACGCGCCGGGGGGCACAACAGTGTCTGGATTGAGCAGCATCACATAGCGCGCAATCCCATCCTCCGGGTAGCCATAGTGTCGCAGACCCAGATTGTTGCCGGCGGCGTAGCCATTGTTTTGCGGATTACGGATCAGCGCCACGTCGGGATGCTTTTGGGCCACCATGTCGGCGCTGCCGTCGGACGAGGCATTGTCCACGACGCACACCGCCCAATCCAGGCCGGCCTGTTCACGCAACGACATGAGGCAGGCGTCGAGCAACTCCCTGGTGTTGTAATTCAGAATGACGATGGCCAGGTCGCGCATAGGGGTATTGTAAAGTGCTGAGTGCTGCGGGGCGAGGGGCGCGGATTGCGTGCTGCATGTGACGTTCGTCACCCCCTCATCCCCTCGTCGAACAGCGCGGACGGAATCTACAAGCTGCGTCTGGTGGCGGTCAGCGCGACCAGTCCAGAATGCGCAGCCCGTCGAAGGCTGTGTAATCCGAGGTGTTGGCTGTGATCAGCGTGAGGTCATTCACACGGGCAATCGCTGCAATCTGGCCGTCGGCGAAGGGCGCCATCTGGCCCAGAGCGGCCAGCCGGGCGCGTTCCTGGGCATGCCAGCGCGCGGCATCGCGGCCATACGGCAACAGCGGCATCAGCGCCACCACGCTGTTGAGGTAGTCCTCGATATCGGCGCGACGTCGCGACGGTGGAAGACGCAGGCAGCCAAACCACAACTCGTGCCAGACAAGGCTCGGCACAGCGACCTCGGCGCGGTGCCGTTGCAGGCGCGACATCACTCTGGCATTGGGCCTGGGGCGAATCGGCTCAGACAGAACATTGGTGTCAAGAAGATACAGAGGAGACATGGACGGGGGGTTGGGATGATTGTGGCGCGCCCAGATGCGCTACAGGACAGCGTCCCGGCCCGTTGACCGATCGCGCACGTCGGCGAACACATCCGGTTCGACGCCCTCACGTTCGCCTCGCGCGATCTGCTCACGAAATCTGGCCAGCGGGGTCCAGAAGTCGCCGGGCCTGGCGAGTTGCTGATAGTCTCGTATCGACAAGACGACCGCTACGACCTTGCCGCGCCGAAAGAGGCGCACCGGCTCGCCACGCTCGGCCCGGCGCACGATCTCGGTGAAGCGGTTGCGCGCTTCGGCGATTGAGAACTGCTCCATCTGGTCACCTCCGGCTGAAAGATAGCCATCTGGATGGCTATTTTATCATCTCAATCCATCTCGACGCCGACGTGGCATTGCGTGTCGTATTTGCGCAGCGCCTCGACGGCGGCCTCGTGAGCGGCGCGCTGAAGGCTGGCAATCTGCCAGGTAGCGTTGGAATTGGACAGGCCGGGAAAGCGTTAAGTCGCCTTGAAGGGGGGATGAGCCGTGCAGGATTCGAACCTGCGACACAAGGATTAAAAGTCCTCTGCTCTACCAGGCTGAGCTAACGGCCCTTTTGCGGCGCCGGCGGCAACACGCCAGCGGTTGCGATTATAACGCGGGTTTCACGTCTCTGGCCCGGCTGGCAGCGCAATCATGCCCACCGTGCCCGGCCCCAGGTGCGCGGCCACGGAGATCGACAGGTTGGTCATGATCATATTCTTGCAGTTGAGCGCAGCCTGCACCCGCTCCTTGAGCATCTGCCCGATCTCCGGCGCGCGCGCGTGCACCACCGCGACATTAACCAGTTGCTCGCCCAGCCGCTGTCGCATGGCGTCCACGATGTAGGCCATTGCGCGCTGTTGCGTGCGCACACGGTCGGCCAGCTCCATCGCGCCCTCGCGCACATTGATGATCGGCTTGATGTTCAACAGCGACACCACCGCCGCCTGCAGCGCCTTGACGCGCCCGCTGAGCCGGGCGTACTCCAACGTGTCGAGCATGAACATGATGTTCGTGTTGCGGCGGATGAAGTCCAGCCGATCGAGAATGCCCTGTAACGGCGTGCCCAGCCGCTCCAGGATGCGCGCTTCGCGGCACATATAGGCCAGGCCGGCGGAGCCGGACCACGAGTCAAACGCGACAACGGGAATCTCGCCTTCCAAAGCCTGCGCGGCGATGCGCGCCGAGGCAAATGTGCCTGACAGCTTGCTCGACAGGTTGATGGAGAGAATGGTGTCGCCGGCCTTTGCGATGCGGCGAAACACCTCGATGAACTGTTCCGGCGAGGGCGTGGCCGTCTTGGGAATGACTTTGTTCTCGTCAACGTAGCGGTAGAAATCCTCGTCAGACAGGTTGACGCCCTGCAGGAAAGTCTGCTCGCCAATGTGGATCACGATCGGCACCACCTGAAGATCATAGGCGCTCATCCACTCCGGCGGCATGTCGCCAGACCCGTCCATCACGATGTGCAGCATGTCATTTCTCCAATCGCAAGGCGCGATGTTCAGATTCAAAGAGTATACCTGTGGAAAGGGCGCGTCATGTCACACAGCCGTCCAGTTTGCTCCATCTGACGCCGCGCATGGATAGATGTTGGGCGCGCGGCCCGTCCGGCGCGGATACTCGACGGCGATTCTGTCGGCCAGTGCGGCTGCCGCATCGTCATCCACCAGCGCGATGGCGCAGCCGCCGAAGCCGGCGCCCGTCATGCGCGCGCCATGCACACCCGCTTCGCCGCGCGCAATATCCACCACGGCGTCCAGTTCCGCGCTGCTCACCTCATAGAGATCGCGCAGGCTGTCGTGCGACTGGTTCATCAGCGCGCCGAACGCGGACAGGTCGTTGCGCCGCAGCGCAGCCACGGCGTCGAGCACGCGCTGATTCTCGTGAATGACGTGCGCGCAGCGCCGGGCAACCACATCGGGCAACACGTCGCGCCGGCGCTCGAACTCCTGCACGCTCACATCGCGCAGGCTGCGCGCGCCCAGCAGACGCGCGCCCTCTTCACACTCGCGCCGGCGCTGGTTATACGCGCTGCCGGCCAGCGTGCGCGGCGCGGTCGTGTCCACCACCAGCACCGTCACGCCGGCGGGCAGCGGGGCCAGCTCATAGCCCAGCGAGCGGCAGTCGATCAACAGGGCATGGCCGGCCCTGCCCAGCGACGAAATGAACTGATCCATGATGCCGCAGTTGACACCGACAAACTGGTTTTCGGCGCGCTGGGACAGTTGGGCGGCTCGCACGCGGTCGATGGATTGACCCGATGCCGCGCAGAAGGCCATCACCGTCGCCATCTCGGTCGCGGCGGAAGAGGACAGACCGCTGGCAATCGGCACATCGCCGCTCACCACGCCGTCGAACCCGCGCAGCGCCAGCCCGTCGTTTTGAAGCATCGCCGCGACGCCGCGCATGTAGTTGCTCCACGGCGCAGCCGGCTCCGGCGTGATCGCGTCCAGCGAGAACGTCGATTCCTGATCGAAGTCGGCGGAATACAGCCGCACGATGCGATCCTGTCGGGGAGCGCCAACAATCGTCACATCCCGGTCAATCGCCATCGGCAGGACGAATCCCTCGTTATAGTCGGTGTGCTCGCCGATCAGATTCACCCGGCCCGGCGCGCGGGCGACAAATGCCGCAGCGCAGGCGTAACGCGAGTGAAACCGAGCTATCAGGTCGGATTGGTTCATGTGAAAGTAAAGAAGAGAATGCAGAAGTAATCCAGGCCGGGGGAAACAGAAGATCAGCCCCGCAGCAGGCCCAGTGACACATACGCGACGATCATGCCGATGACGACCATACCGAATCCATAGATGCGATACACCCGCCGGGTGAACGCCTCCCCGCGCTTTTCGACCAGCAATTTGCCAAATGGATCGTACCGCACCAGCGCATCCAGCGGTCGCCGGAGGGCTGCAAAGCCGTTTACCAGCAGGATCACTGCGAAAACCAGACCGACAATGCCGCCAATCATAAGTTGATTCAGATCACAACCAGCCGAATGCCCAGGCGGGCATAATATGAATGGACCTCAAGGTATCCTTGAAGCAGATTATAGGCTCGACCTCGAGATTCGCAAATCCAAATGAAACACACCGATTTATGTCCGAGGATTTGCGCTGCGGCCAATTATGGAGTAGTATGCAGAAAATCAGCGTTTCACATTCACGTCTATGCACTGGGAAAGGCTCTCCGAGGACATTTACGTTTTTACCAGCGATCGTTATGCGCAGGTGACGGCCAGCCTGGTTGTGTCCGGCGCAGTCGGCGTCATGATCGATACGCTGCCCTTCCCCGAAGAGACGGGCCAGATCGCCCTGTTCGCGCGCCGTCGCTGTCCGGACGGCGTGCGTTATGTGATCTATACCCAGCACCAGGCAGATCACACGTATGGGGCTTTTCTGTTTCCGAAGGCGGAAATCATCGCGCACGCCGCCTGCCGCCAGATTCTGATCGAAAAGGGGTACAAAGCCCTCGAAGCAGCCCGGCAACAAAGCCGCGAGCTGGAGATCATCCGGCTGCGCCTGCCGACCATCACTTTCACCAGCGGCGTGTTCGCTCTCAAGTTGCCCGGCAAGACGCTGGAGATCTTTCCATCCCCCGGCCACACAGTCGATTCCGTGTCGGTCATTCTGCAGGAAGAGAAAATCCTGTTCGCCGGTGACACGATCATGGCAATTCCAACCATCGGCGACGGCGATATCGACCAGCTTCGCGCGTCCATCGAGATGGTGGCCACAATGCCGCTCGAAAGCATTGTGCAGGGGCACGGCGAAATCATCCTGCGCGGCGAGATCAAGGACAACATTCGGCGCAGTCTCAATTACCTCGAAAACCTGCAGACCAAAGTGCAAAAGCTCGTTGAGGCCGGCGGCACGCGCGAAGAGGCGCGTCGCATCACGCTCGAATCGTGCGGCCTGCAACGCGTGCTGTTGAGCGGGGTCGTCACCCAGCTCCATCAGGCCAATGTGCTGGCGCTGTACAACCGTCTGACGGCGGCCCTTGCCCCGCCCCCGCCACCGGTTGCCGAGTCACCGGCGGCTGCTCAGACGCCCAGCCGTCGCGCCACGACCCGTCCTGCCGCCAAAGCAGGCAAATCCGGCAAGGCGGCCCCGAAAAAGCCCGCGCGCCCGGCAAAACCCAAACCGGCTGCGCCCAAAAAGCCGCGCGCCAAAGCCGAGACACAGGCAAAGCCCCAAAAGGCTACGCCGACGAAAGGGCGCCGTGACGCATGAGCGTCTTCCAGGCAGCGCTGATCGCGTTGTTTTACGCCTTCTCCCAGTCTGCTTTTAACGCCGGACTGGGGGGCTACATCCTCTCGCAGCCACTCGTGGCGGGAACAATTGTCGGCCTGTTGTTGGGCGATCCGCTGGCCGGCGCTGCGCTGGGCGGCGCGTTGAATCTGAGCACGCTCGCGTTGAGCCAACTGCGGCTGCGCTTTGGGCCGGATATCGCGCTGGCCGGCTACGTGGGCATCCCCCTCATGTTGTTGAACGGCGTCACCATCGACAACCCGCAGGCGCTGGCTATCTTTGGCGCGCTGGCCGTGTTCAGCGCGCTGCTGGTGTTCATGCGCGGCGTCTTCAACAGCGTGCTGGCTCACTGGGCAGACTATTTCGCCGAGCGCGGCGACGCCACGCTGGTTGCTTTCATCAACGTTGGCCCCTCGCAGGTGTGGCTGTTCGTGGTCACGTTCATTCCCGCGTTCGTCCTGCTGCGGTTCGACTTGCAGACCCTGGTCAACGTCACAGGCGCGCTGCCGTTATGGGTGCAAACCGCGTTGCGGTTGAGCCAGTATTTGTTGGCGGCGCTGGGCATTGCCATGAGCGCGCGTGTGCTCGCGCAGGGAAGCAGCGCCGCCTATTTTCTTCTGGGCTGGCTTGCGGCCCACGCATTTGGCCCGGCGCCGCTCACCTTGCTGGGCGCCTGCATCGCCACCATTCACGCCTTTGTCGCGCGCAAACGCATGGAGCCGGCCCAGGACACGCTGGTGGCCGACGCGCTGCCATCAGATCAGCTTGAACCGGACGCCGCGCGCGGCCCTTCGCCGCTCACCCCCGGCGATTTGCGCGTCTCCTTCATCCTGTGGGTGTTCTTCCACAACGCCGCGCTGAACTTCGAGCGTTTTCAAAACATTGGATTTGCCACAGCCCTGGCGCCCATCGCGCGCAAGCTGTACGTTACGGCAGAGGAGCGCGCCGCGTGTCTGCGCCGCCACCTCTCGCTGTTCAGCACCGAGTTCTCGCTCGGCGCGGCAGCCGTGGGCGCTTCGGTTGCGCTCGAAGAGCGACGCGCGCTGGGTGACACCATCAACGAAGCCGAGTTTGTGGGCGCAAAGACCGGCGCGATGGCCGCCCTGGGCGTCACCGGCGACGCGCTGGTGCAAGGCGCCCTGACGGCTTTTGCTGTTGCCGCAGGCGCCAGCCTGGCCCGGCAGCAGAATCTGCTGGGTCCGTTTCTGTTTGTCGTGTTCGAGGCGGCGGTTGTGCTGTCCATTGCCTGGGCCAGCTTCCAGTTCGGGTATACCCAGCTCCGGCGGGTCGCGGCATGGGCGCGGACGAATGACTGGTTGCGGGCCGGCTTGTTTGGCGCGGTCCGTTTGGGCGCCTTCGTGCTGGGCGGGCTGCTGCTCACGTATGCGCCGCTGCAACTGCCGGGCGGGGCGGTCATTGAGATCGACGGCGCTCAGATTGCGCTGCAATACGCAGTGCTTGACCGGATCATGCCGAATATGATCCCGTTGCTTGTGGTCCTGGGCCTGTGGTGGCTGTTGCGCTATCGCAATGTCGGCCCCATGGTGCTGCTGGGCGCGCTGATCGCGCTGGCCTTTGCCGTGTGCGGCGCGCTGAGTCTGGCGGGCTGGCTGTGACCCGCGCATCGACCCGGCCACGCGCCGGCCAGGACTACCGCACCACCTACACCGATCTCCTCGAAGCGCTCAGCCAGCCGGATTGCGCGGTGTGCCGGCTGGTCAACCAGGCCGTGCGCCAGCACGTGGACGTGTTCCTCTACGAGCAGCTTCTGGTCATCGAACGGCGCGATGAAATCCGCGCCGCGCGCGGCTTTTGCTCCATCCATGGGGCCATGCTGGTCGGCGGGCACGGGCGGATGCTCGGCGCGGCTACCCTGCATCAGGACATCATCAACGACGCGCTGCGCCAGATCGACCGGGCGATGAATGCGCCGACGGTCAGGCTGAAGCGCATTTTTCCGCCCGCGCTGCGCGCGATGCTGCGCAACGTTGCGCGGGCTGTGCGGCCGCGCCGCATGTGCCCGTTGTGCGAATACGAGCGGCGACAGGAAGGCGTGATTCTGCGCGCGCTCGTCAACGACATCAACGATCCGGCGCTGCGCGGCGCATTCGAGCGATCGGCCGGCCTGTGTCTGCCACACTTTCAGATGGCGGTCAATTTGCCCGATGCGCCGGCCGGCAATCAGGCCCGGCTGGTTGAACTCGAACGGGCCATCCTGGCCGGCCTGAAAGCAGAGCTGGACGAATACCTGTCCAGGCGCAATGCCTCATATGAGAGCGAGCCAATGGGCGCAGAAGCCGACGCGCCCCTGCGCGCCGTGCGGCTTGTGTCCGGGCGCGTCGTGCATTCAGACGGCCGGATGTGAGCGCGCTGCGCGACGGGGCGTCATTCCTCGTGCTTTGGCAGTCCGGTCATGCGGCGCACATCCTTCATCGTGGCGCGGGCGATGTCACGCGCCTTTTCAGCCCCTTCGCGCATGAGTTGCCTGACTCGCTCGCGGTCGGCGGCGACGGCCTCGCGGCGCTGCCGCATCGCGCCGGTCAGTTCCACAATGGCCTCGGCGACGGCCTCTTTCAACGGGGCATAGCGGCGCGGGCCGTCTGCGTACTCGCGCTCGAACGCCTGAGCGGTGTCGAGCTTGCCGCACGCGCGCAACAGGCCGATCAGGTTCAGCGCGCCGGCCCCAATCTCTGTGCCGGCTTCGCCGGTGTCGGTGACGGCCGAGCGCACCTTCGAGCGCGCCGATTTCTCGTCCTCGAACAAGCCGATGTAGTGCTTTGGACCGAGGCTCTTGCTCATCTTCTTCGACGGGTCGGCCAGGGAGAGCAGTTTGGGCGTCTCGGTCGAGAGCACGGCCGGTTCAGGGAAGTATTCGCCGAACTGGGTGTTGAAGCGGCGCGCAATATCGCGCGACAGTTCCAGGTGCTGCTCCTGATCCTTGCCCACCGGCACCAGGCCGGCGCGGTAGAGCAGAATGTCGGCTGCCTGCAGGACGGGGTATGTGAACAGGCCGGCTGAGATGAACGCATCCTGCCTGCCTTCGAGTTGTTCGGACTTGTCCTTGAATTGTGTCTGCCGGGTCAGGTCGCCATAGGCGCACACACAGCCGAGCACCCACGCCAGTTCGGTGTGCTCCGGGACCATCGACTGCACAAATACGATGGATCTGTCCGGATCGAGGCCGGCTGCCAGCAGGTCGATGAACATGCTCTCGGTGTTCCTGCGCAGCGTCTGCGGGTCGTAGGGCATGGTCATGGCGTGCAGATCGACGACGCAATACACGGGCCGGTACAGGCCGCTGTCCTGGATGCGCGCCCAGTTGGCCACAGCGCCGAAGTAGTTGCCCAGATGCAACTCGCCGGTGGGTTGGATGCCGGAAAAGACTGTGTTGTTGCTCATGCTATGTCTCCTCAGAAAAAGAAACTCGCCCGTCCCTGGCAACGAAACATCTTTCGCTGCCGAGGACGGGCGGTGATTGCGCGACGCGCTGTCGCCCGCTCGCGGTGCCACCTCGGTTGGGCGCGCTTTGATCGCGCCCCGCTTCATCATACGCCAAAGAGGATCTTCGCCGGGTCCACTTCGCGCGCCACGCCGGCATCGGCTTGCACCCACCGCCGACTCGCTGTCGCCTGCGCACGGCGCCTACTCGCTGCGGGTCATCAGATATCTCTGGCGGCGAAATTATAGCCGGGATTCGCCGGCCTCTTATGGATCGCTCAGCATTGTCGGCTAAAATCCTGCGCTACTTGCCGAGTTGCGCAGCGTCTGCAGCCGGTTTGAGCGCAGGCGAAGGCCGAGCAAGTGTTGTTCACGAAGTGCAGGTGAGGTGAGTATGGCGACTGTATCAGGCCCACGCCGGCTGCCCAATCCCAAATCCAGGCCGCAGAAAAAGATCGACATTCCCTATAACCGCCGGGGCAACCGCATCCGGCGCGCCATCAGGAGCTTCATCGTCATCACCCTCGTCATCAGCGTTGTGTGGACGCTGGTCTCGCTCGCCACCATCGACGACGTGTCGCTGAATATCGCTCTCAACATTCTGGGAAGCATTCTGCAGATCCTGATGTTCGTCATCACGGCGATGTTCGGCATCATCGTGCAGTTCGGCCTGCTGTTCTGGTTCCTGTCGCGCCCGCAGGTGGAGGTGATCCGCCCCGGCGACGACACGACCGTCACCTTCGATGACTACTGGGGCCAGCCCCAACTGGTGAAGCTGGTGAAGCAGTGGATGTCGCTGCTGCGCGACCGCAAAGACTTCGAGAAGATGGGCGGCAGGTACATCAGCGGCCTGCTGCTCTACGGCCCGCCCGGCACCGGCAAGACCATGCTGGCCAAGGCTATCGCCGGGGAGTCCGGCATGGCGTTCATTGCCGCGCAGGGCACCAGTTTTCAGGGCATGTTCTGGGGCATGGACATTCTGAAGGTGTTGCGCTTCTGCCGCATGGCCCGCCAACTGGCGAAGAAGTACGGCGCGTGCGTGGCTTACATCGATGAAATCGACGCCGTGGGCATGAATCGCGGCGGCGTGCGCGGCGGCGGGCCGATGATGGGCAGCATGACCGGCATGGGGCTGGGCATGTTTGCGCTGTCCACCCTGCTCAGTCAGATGGATGGCATGAACAATCTCACGCGCACAGAGAAGCTCATGCGCCGCATCTACAAGCTGTTCGGCAAAAAGTATGACCCCCGGCGCAACTGGCATGTGATGTGGATGGGCAGCACCAACCGGCCCGACGTGCTCGATCCAGCCCTCACGCGCTCTGGCCGCCTCGACACGAAGATTGCCGTCGATCCGCCCGATCGCGCCAGCCGGCGGCTTATCATCCAGGGCTACCTGAGCCGCATCCAGCACGACGAAACGGTGGATGTCGAATCGATTGTGGCTGACACAGCCGGTATGACCCCTGCGGATATCTCCGGCGCGATCACCAAAGACGCCGTGCGCATCGCCTTCTTCGACGGCCGGCGCAAAGTGTCGCAGAAAGACATCGACAAGGCGTTCATGGAGCAAACCATTGGCATGGAGACGCCCATCGAGGAGATGGACGAGGGCCAGCGGCGCGTGCTCGCCTATCACGAGGCAGGCCACGCCATTGCCCAGTATTACGTGATGCCCGAACAGAAGATCGTGCGCGCCACCATCGTCCGGCTGTCCACCGGCAGCCAGGGCCATGTCATGCCGGTGGACACGGTTGAGCAGCACGTCGAGCCGGTGGTGCGCTACGCCTACGACATCATCGTGTCGCTGGCCGGCCGCGCGGCAGAGAAAATCCTCACCGGCGAAATCTTCAACTCGGTCGGCGGCGACTACCGCAACGTGCAATTCATGCTGTGGCGCCTGGCCGCGTCCGGCTATTTCGGCCCCCGGCTGGCGATGGATGCCACCGGCGTGCTCTCCTCGCAGGGGCCGGCGCCGGCCATCAGCAGCGACAGCAAGCTTGAGAAGTATTGGTTGCAGATGGAGGACGCCACCGAGAAGCTGCTGCGCCAGCACTGGAAGGAAGTAACCGCCGTGGCCGAGGAGTTGCTGCTCAGGAACACGCTGAACGGCAAAGAGGTCGTGGAGCTGATCGAGGCCAACCAGACGCCGGAGGCGCTGCTCAACAGCGACATCATTCCGAAGACACTGGCCGCCATGCGCGCGCAGGCGCTGGCTGAGATTCGCAACCGGGGCAATGGCGGGCCGAACGGCCATGCCCTGAATGCGCCGGCTGCTCTGTATGCCGGCGCGGAGGCCGGCCAGCCGGCGCAGGAGCAGGAAGATGTGGTGGTCATCAATGGCGCGGCGAACGGCGCGGCTACTCGTGTGACGCCGCAGCCGGTTGACAACGACCGTCCGCCGACCGAGCCGGTGCTCATCAGCGACGATCGCGGCGGGTATCAGCCGCAACTGGTGGATGAGGACAACCGCAACGGCGACGCCGACCGCAATTAGCCTGAAAGGTTGGGCAAGCCGCCGGGCTTGCCACGCCGCCGGGCTTGCCCGCTTATTTTCCGGCGGTTAACAGATAATAGGTCATCATGCAGGCACTGGTGTTATCCGGCGGGGGCAATCGTGGTCCGCTGCAAGTCGGCGCAATTCGCGCGTTGTTGGCAAACGGCGTCGCGCCGCAGATGATCGTCGGCTCGTCAGCCGGGGCGCTCAATGGGGTCTTTCTCGCCATCGAGCCGGGCATGGCGGGCGCGGATCGTGTTGCGGAGATGTGGCGCGAAGCGGGCCGGCGCAAAGTGATCCACAACGGCCCGCTGCAAACCATCTGGCAGTTGTTGCGCGGCAGGGATCATGTGATGGACAACGCCGGCCTGGCTGCCTTCATCCGATCCGTCCTGCCGCCCAACGTGCGCGTGTTTGGCGACCTGTCATTACCGTTCTATGTGACCATCGCGCACTGGGCGACGCGCGCGCTGTATGTGTACGGCGATGATCCGCAGGGCGACCTGACGCAGGCCCTGGTGACCAGCGCCGCTGTGCCGGGCTACTTCCCACCCACCTGGCACAACGGCGAGGCGTTTGTGGATGGCGGGCTGGTGTCGAATGTGCCGGCGCAAATCGCCGTGGCGCGCGGGGCGACCGAACTGTGGGTCGTCGATCTGGCCTACAGCACCGATGTGCCGCGCAAGCCGGGCAACAGCCTGTCCATCATTCGCCATGCGGTGTACCCGGCCCTGTACCGCGAGGTGCTGCTCGAACTGGAGTCGGTCGTTTTTCGCCCTGGCATCCGCGTGCATCACATTCCCATCTACGACTATCAGGACGTGGCGCTGGGTGACTTTGCCGAAATCGAGACGATGCTGGAACTGGGCGCGCAGGCCGCGCGCAAATACCTGGAGCGACCGGAGCCGAACGTCATTCGCTATCCGCGCAAGTTCATGGCGGACGAGTTGCCGCCCGGCCCGCCGGGGGCAAAGCCTTTCGTCGGATAGCCGGGTGGCGCTTACACGAACGTTGTCATCACCTGATTGCTCAGGAAGCGCCCTTTGAGGGTGAGGCGCGCCCGATCGGGCAGCAGTTCGAGCAGGCCCTTCTCCTGGCCGGCGCGCAGTTGCTCGCCAAACATGTCGCGCATCTCCACGCCGTGCCGTTGCGCAAAGCGCGCATACGTCACGCCCTCCTGCAACAACCGCAGCCCCATCACCATCGTCTCGCCGCGCGACGTGCGTTCGTCGATATCCTCGGCTCCCATCTCCACCGATTCCCTGCGCCCGATGCGGGCAATGTAGTCTGCCGGGCGGCGCACGTTCCACCAGCGCCGGCGGATCGACGACGAGTGCGCGCCGGGGCCGAAGCCAAAGTACGGCTCGTTGCGCCAGTAGATGAGATTGTGCGCGCACGCGCGGCCTGGCTTGCACCAGTTGGAAATCTCGTAGTGAACGTAGCCGGCTTCGCCCAGCACGTCCTCCGCCAGGTCGTACATGTCGGCGGCGGCGTCGGGGTCAGGCCAGGGAACGTCGCCGCGCCGCACCCAGTCGTGCAGCGGCGTGCCGCGCTCGACGGTCAGGGCGTAGAGTGACATGTGATCGGGTTGCAACGGCAGCGCCGCGTTCAGGGTGCGCCGCCAGGCGTCGAGCGATTGATGGGGCAGCCCGAAGATCAGGTCGAAGCTGATGTTGTCGAAGCCGGCAGCGCGAGACGCCTCGACCGCCGCAATCACATCGGCGAAACCGTGTTCACGGCCCAACAGCTTCAGCTCGCCGGGGTCTGCGCTCTGCGCGCCGTAGCTGAGCCGGTTGACGCCCTCAGATCGCAGCGCGCGCAAGTAGCGCAGGTCGATTGTGCCGGGGTTGCACTCAACGGTGATCTCGGCATCGCCGGGCAGATCGAACGTCTCGCGGCAGGCGCGGATGGCCTCGCCCAACTGCGCGGGTTGCAGAATCGATGGCGTGCCGCCGCCGAAGAAGATTGTGGCAGCGTGGGGGCGCGGGGCAGCGGAGAAGATGAGGAGATGAGGTGATTGGCCGGCTGCCCTGATCTCGCGGCACAGCGCCCGCACATACGGCTCGTACAGGTCCTCCATGCCGACGTAGGTGTTGAAGTCGCAATACGAACAGCGCGACCGGCAGAAGGGGATGTGCAGATACAGGCCGAGGGGGAGCATGGTCAGGAGTCAGAAGTCAGAACACAGAATACAGAGTACAGAACACGCAATACGTAACGCCGCACGCAACCCCTCAACCCTCAACTTTACAAACCTTACGAACCTTCCCAACCCTCAACCTAACCCGATTGTGCCACAGCGCGGATGAATGGTGGCGGCGCGAAACAACCGATTGCTTTTCGCAAAAGCCTCTTGACGAATTAGAACAAATGTTCTATACCTGTGCCGTCTGCTCAACACCAAATCTGGAGGCTATTCCATGCAATCACGAAACAACTTTTCCGGGACGCCGGTCACGCTGGGCGATTTGATGCGGTCACAGCGGCGCGACGCGGTGAAAGCAGCGGCGATCTTCATGGCTGTTGTGTTGTACGGCGCAACGTTGTTGTACACCGGCGTGCACAACTTCAACCTGATCAGCCGAACGGTTGCGCCGGATCAGCAGTTGTTCGCCATCACGGCGCTGCTTTGTCTGGAAGGCGCGGCGATTTTCCTGCCGCTGGCGATTCACTTCTGGCTTGCGCCGGGGCCGCAGCGGCTGGTGGGGTATCTGCTCTACGCGGCCAACTTCACCATCGTGGTGCTGAACACGATCCTGGACGCGATGACCAATCGCGCAGAGGCGATGCCGGACTGGCTGCATCTGTACGCCACCTTCATCGTGCCGGCTACGCCGGTGCTCATCGGCGTGGGCATCGCCTTCATGTTCATCCTCGATCCGTCCAGGAAGATTCACGACGCGCGGGCGGCGGCCGAGGCGGCGTCGGTAGACGCGATGGCACTGCACATGCGCGAGGCGGCCAACCGGCCCGATGTGAATGAGGCCATTCGGATGGCGGCGTTGAAGGATATGCAGGAAGCCACAGGCCGCGTGGTTGGCGTGCGCCCGAAGGCATTGCCCGCGCCCAAACCAGCGGCGCGCGCAAAAACGGCGCGCAAGTCGCCGGGCAGCGCGCTGACGATTTTCGGCGCCGGCCCGCGCAATATGCCCCGCCTTTCAACGGCGCACAGGCCACGCAAACGCAGGAAAGACTGACCGTACCGCAGGTTTGCAACCTGCGCGAGGTTCATCCGGTCTGACGGGACAGCCTTTCAGACGCGCCACTTCTCGCGCAGCGTGAATACCGCTTCGAGCACGCCGCCGCCAACAGCCAGCGCCCTGGCCGATATGCTGAAGCAGTGGCGGGGTTCGCCGCGCGGATCGATATCGGCGATCTTCAGGCCGGCGGTCACTGCCACGTCATCGTGCAGCAGGCCGCGCACAACGCCGTCCAGCGGAGCCGGCACCGGCGTCCTGCCGACGGTGGCGATGATGTCGCCGGCTTTGACCCTGTCGCCGATCGCGCGCCGGCCATAGAACGCGCCGTCGCATGGCGCGCGCAGGACGCACGGCGCGTCCTCGTCGTTCGCCAGGCCGGGCGCGCCCGTATTTGGCGCGGCGCTGCCGGCCCACAGCACGCGTCCCAGATCGTGCCCGCGCTGCGTCTCGATGACGGCGTGGCAATCCTCGCCGGCGGTGAAGCCCGGCCCGCAGGCTACAACAACCGAGGCATCGTTGATCGTCGTGCCGGTGTTGCGCCTGGTCATGATGGCATCCACCAGCACATCGGGCCGGAAAATGTCCAGCGTGCGCAGTGATGGGTCGGCCATCACCGCCACACAGCCGCGCTGCCAGATGTACATCACCTCATCCGCGAACAGCGCCCGCTCGGCCTGCGCGCCGTCCACCGTGATGCGGCCATCGTACAGCGCAGAGGCAAAGGCCACCATGCGGCGGATGACCAGCGGCCTGGGCAGGTCCAGGCACAGCACGCGGAAGCCGGCCTTGTGCAGGCGATAGGCCGCGCCGGTGCCCAGATCGCCGGCGCCTTTCACGATTGCAACGGGATGCGTTCGGCTCATGGCGCCGGTCGAGTATAGCGCCCGTTCCGGGTTCCGGCGTTCGAGCGCGCCCGCTGGTTATAATGCTTCGTTGATCGACAGCCGGCGTTTGTTGAAGGCCAACATCTATGCCAAGCGAAGACTCGAAACTGGTGCTCGTGGTTGACGACGAGCCGCGCATGATCAACTTCATCCGCATGAATCTGGAGCTGGAAGGCTACCGGGTAATCTCGGCGACAGACGGGCTGGATGCGGTGCGCAAGACGCGCGAGATGCTGCCCGACGCCGTGCTGCTCGACATCATGATGCCGGAGATGGATGGCTACGAAACGCTGCAGGCCATTCGCGAAGAGAGCACCGTGCCGGTCATCATGCTCACCGCCAGGAGCGAAGAGTCGGACAAGGTGAAGGGGCTGGATCTGGGCGCCGACGATTACATCACCAAGCCGTTCAGCCCGCGCGAGTTGATCAGCCGGGTCAAAGCAGTCATCCGGCGGGCCGAATTGCCGGCCCAGGTGGACAAAGCGCCCATCGTGATTGACGATCGGTTGTCTGTGGACTTCAACCGGCGCGAGGTGATTGTCGAAGGCAAGCCGGTGAAGCTGCGCCCGACCGAGTGGCGATTGCTGTACCACCTGATGCAGAACGCCGGCTGGGTTGTGCCGCACGAGACGCTGTTGTCCAAAGTGTGGGGCTGGGAATACCGCGACGAGACGCAGTATCTCCGGCTGTACATCACGTATCTGCGCCAGAAGATCGAGCCGGACCCTGCGCGCCCGAAGTACATCCTGACCGAGCGCGGCGTTGGCTACCGCTTTGTGGACTATAAGACGACGAACGCAGGGGTCAGATTGCCCGGAACGGCCTGACGGGGCCAGACCCCAGTTCCGGCGTTTACACTAAAATGGCCCTCGTTGCCGGCCCGACGCCGGCGCCATCACGCGCAATAAAACGCTGACAGAGATCGAGGAAGAAGGACGAAGGATGCGCTGCCGCGTTGCGGCTTGTGTTGTGCGTCTGTCGTTTTCAAATCTTCATCTCTATCCGGCGGCTCAAAATCACAACAAAACCAACAGGAGCACCAAATGAAAAGAATCGGAGTATTGACTGGCGGTGGCGATGTGCCCGGCCTCAATCCCTGCATCAAGGCGCTGGTGAATCGCGCCGTCGATGAAGGCTACGAAGTCGTCGGCATCCGCAAGGGATGGGGCGGCCTGCTGTATTGCAACCCGGATGACCCCGCCAGCGTGGCGCAGTACATCCTGCCGCTGGACAAGCAACGTGTGCGCACCGTTGACCGCACCGGTGGCACCTTCCTGCATACCAGCCGCACCAACCCCGGCAAGGTGCGCGCCCATGAAGTGCCGGATTTCCTGCGCGAAGCCGGCGCTAACAAGGATGACAACGGGCGCTTTGACTTCACGCCGCACGTGCTGCGCGTCCTCGACAAGTTGGGCATCGATGTTCTAACGCCGATTGGCGGCGACGACACGCTGAGCTACGCCGAGCGATTGCACCGCGAAGGCTTCCACGTCGTCGCCATTCCCAAGACGATGGATAACGACGTGTACGGCACGGACTACTGCATCGGCTTCTCCACCGCCGTCACCCGCAGCGTCGAGTTCATCCACCAGTTGCGCACCAGCATCGGCAGCCATGAGCGCATCGCCGTCATCGAGTTGTTTGGCCGCAACAGCGGCGAGACTTCTCTGCTGTCGTCGTATCTGGCCGGCGTCGATCGCGCCATCATCTCCGAGGTGCACTTTGACCCCGAGAAACTGGCCCGCTTCCTCATGGAGGACAAGAAGCGCAACCCCAGCAACTATGCCATCGTGACCATTTCCGAAGGCGCCCAAATGATCGGCGGCAAGGTGATCGAGTACGGCCAGGCGGACGCCTACGGCCACATGAAGCTCGGCGGCATCGGCCAGATCACCGGCGACGCGATCAAGAAGATCACCGGCGAGGACATTCTCAATCAGCAGCTCAGCTACCTGATGCGCTCTGGCGCGCCGGACAGCCTCGACCTGATGGTGGCGGTGAACTATGCCAGCCTGGCGGTCACGCTCATCAAGCGCGGCGCGTCGAACCGCATGGTCGCGTTGCGCAACGGCACCTACACCAGCATTCCGATCTCGACCATCATGCAGGGCGTCAAGCGCGTCGATGTGGACGAGTTGTACGACAGCGAGAACTACCTGCCGCGCGTGCGCCACGTCGAAGGCAAGCCGATGTTACTGTACTAGGACATGACACGGGGCGGGCGGCGCGCGCCGCGTGGTGCGTGGTGCGTATTGCGTGGTGCGTGTTGCGTATTGCGTATTGGGTGCGCGCCGCCTTCTGACTCCTGTCTCCTGACTTCTGACCAATTCCCATGAAACGAATCGGTGTTCTTACCAGCGGCGGTGACGGCCCCGGCCTCAACCCGTGCATCCGCGCTGTGGTGCGCATGGGCATTCACCTGGGCATGAGCGTCATGGGCATTCGGCGCGGCTATGCCGGGCTGATTGCCGGCGAGATCGAGGAGTTGACGCTGCGCTCGGTGGGCGGCATTCTGGGGCGTGGCGGCACGTTTCTCAGCACGTCGCGCAGCGCCGAGTTCACGACGCCGCAGGGCCAGCTCACCGCGCTGCGCAACCTGCACCGCTTTGACATCGAGGGCCTGGTTGTCATCGGCGGCAACGGCAGCCTGACCGGGGCGCAAAGGCTGCACGAGCAGGGCGTCAAGGTCATCGGTCTGCCGGGCACGATCGACAACGACCTGGGCGGCACCGATATCACCATCGGCGTTGACACGGCGCTGAACACCATCCTCGACGCCATCGACAAGATCAAGGACACCGCCTCGTCGCACAACCGGGCGTTCATCATCGAGACCATGGGCCGCAACTGTGGCTACCTGGCGCTGATGGGCGCGCTGGCCGGCGGCGCCGAACTGGCGCTGATCCCGGAGCACAACGACGTGTCGCTGGAAGCAGTCAGCACAGTGCTGAAGGACGTGTATGTGCGCGGCAAGAATCACTGCATCATCGTGGTGGCCGAAGGCTGGAAGCCGGGCACAGCCGCGCTGTCGGCCTATCTCAACGCCCAGCGGGAACAACAGGGTTTCGAGGTGCGCACAACAGTGCTCGGCCATGTGCAACGCGGCGGCAGCCCGACTGCCTATGACCGTATCCTGGCGACGCGCCTGGGCGCCGCCGCCGCCGAAGCGCTCCACGCCGGACGCTCCGGCGTGATGATCGGCTGGATCGACGGCAAGATCGCCGAGACGCCGATCGGGGAAGTCATCAAGCCGATCAACAAGATCAAGCCTGATTTGTTGCGCCTGGCGCGAATCATGGAGCGGTAGTTTCCATCCAGGACAGCGGCGTGTTCACTCTTCCGCAGATTGTCGCCAGCGTGATTGCGCTGGCGACATTCGTTGTATTGGCGGCCGGCAGCGTTCCCCGGCTGGGCCTGAATCGCCCTACGCTCTCGCTGGTGGGCGCGGCGCTCCTGCTGGCGCTCGGCGTTGTCACGTTGCCCCAGGCGGAGCGCACGCTTGACCTGAGCACGCTGCTCCTGTTGTTCAGCATGATGGTGATCAACGCTGTGCTGGAGCTGGCCGGCTTCTTCACCTGGGCCGGCAATCTCATCATCGAGCGCGCCGGCGCGCCGACTGTTCTGCTGGCGCTGGTGGTGATCGCGTCGGGTGTGCTGTCGGCGCTCTTTCTCAACGACCCGGTGTGCGTCATGCTCACCCCGCTGGTATGCGGCGTCGTCATCCGGCTGAAGCGCGACCCGATCCCCTACTTGATCGCCCTGGCCACAGCGGCCAATGTCGGCTCCACCGCCACCATCACCGGCAATCCACAGAACATCCTGATCGGCATGTCCTCCGGCATCTCCTACCTTAGCTTTCTGGCGCGACTGGGGCCGGTGGCGCTGATCGGGCTGGGTATCGTCATTGGTGTGGTGTGGTGGATGTACCCGGCCGAGTTTCGTCGCAAAGACAGCCTGGCCGAAGGAACGGCGTCATCAGCGCGGGCGGCGCAAATGCGTCCGCCGGTCATCCCCCATCGCCCGGATGAAGCGCCGCACGAGGATATGACGCTGGGCGCTGCTGCGAGTCGGGTGTATGCGCCTGTGTTGCGCAAAAGCCTGGTCGTGATCGCCGGCCTGCTGGTCGCGTTCGTCGCCGGCGTGCCGGTTGCTCTGGCCGCTTTTCTGGCGGCTTGCGCGCTGATAGTGTCGCGGCGTGTCAAATCCGAGCGCATTCTGGCGCTGGTGGACTGGCCGTTGCTGCTGTTGTTCTGCGGCCTGTTTGTCGTCACCGGCGCGCTCGAAATCACCGGCGTGTCGCAGAAGTTGTTCGACGCGGTGGCCGGCCTGGCCGAAGGCGGGGTGGTGACGCTTAGCCTGGCGACGGCTGCGCTGAGCAATCTTATCTCGAACGTGCCGGCGGTGCTGCTGTTCCGCCCGCTCATCCCCCAATTCCCCGATCCCACTCGGGCGTGGCTGACGCTGGCGGCTGCGTCGACGCTGGCCGGCAACCTCACGCTGATCGGTTCGGTCGCCAATCTCATCGTGGCTGAGCAGGCCGCCAAATTCGGCATCCGCGTGACGTTTGGGGAGTATTTGCGCTGTGGCGTCCCGATCACAATTCTGACGCTGGCGGTGGCTGCGCTGTGGCTGTCGCTGACCTGAAGGGCTGCCAACAGGCCTTCAGAGGACATACTTCTCAGAGAGGCTCGTCATCTGAATCTCGCGTTCACATGCGCGGGTAGATCGAGATATGCTGCGGGTCGGCGTCTGCTTTGCCATCGATGACCTTTTTGAAAATATCGCTGATACGGGGCAGGTCTTTGCGCGTTACCAACACCACTTCAGTTTCGCGGCCCCACCGCTGTGTGTCGGCGGACACATCGCCAGCGGCGCTGATCAGCATCGGTGAACACATGGCGTGGCCAAGCTGATCGGCGCGGGAGCGAATCTCCTCGAAGAATGTGCGATCCTGCTTGTTACCAGCCTTGCACGAGGCAATCACTATCTCACCCCTGCGAATGCCAACAAAATCAAGCTGACGGGTGTCTTTCTGGTTCTGCGTTTCCTTGATGTTCCAGGCACAGGCATCGAACACGCCGGCACGCAAAGCGGCGCGAAAAACCCAGGCTTCCAGCCAGTCGCCGCTCAGCACAAAACTGTTCAGGTCATCGCGCGCCGGCGCATCCCACCAGATGCGCGATTGGTTAAACTGAAGATTGCTCAGCCAGCCGGCGCGCTGCACAGCCTCCAGCAGCGCGCGCGCACCGTCACCGACCGAATAATCGCATTTTCGCCGGGCCATACCGTTGTCGTTTGTCTGCTGGGCAACTGTGCGCATCTGAGCAAACAAGTTGCACGCCGTCTGCAAATCCTGCTGCACGACATTCAGGAAATCGTGATACGGCTTTAGATCATCCTCCTTCGTGCGGGCCAGGTTCCAATCCACCTTCCAGCCATAGGCTGCAAAGTAGTCCTGCAGGCCGATCTTCATTTGCTCTGTTTGCTCTGTTTGCTCTGTCTGCTCCCTCTGCTTGAATGACAGCCATATCAGGCCATCGCGCGTGACATTGCACAGGCGCACATGCGGCGCATGGCGCGCAAATTCGCACGCTCCCAGGGACATCATCTTTGGCTCGGATGCCAGCACGAGCACGATGTCATCGTCGGGGTGCTGGTCAGCCAGCGCAGCGCAAGCGTCCTGCGTCTCGCGCATGGAGTATGGATCGACGGCACGCAGCGGCTGCTCCGGCTTCATGCTGTCGGGCAGCGCCTGCAGGGCCTTCTGATAATTCCCGCCGGTCTGGACGGAGTCCCTGGAGGCGACAAAATACACCTGGCTCGGACGCAGGTGCAGCGCGGCCTGCACATTCGGAACGGGCCGGCCGCCCAATAGCGAGATCATGATCGTCTTCTTCTCCACTTTGTCTCCTCCGGCTGTGAATCTGTCGGCTGCGCTGCCCTGCGCTTTTTTGTTCGGATGGATAATATCGCTACTCAAGTCTGCTTTCAAGAGATGACTGCTTCCCCCATGCCAACCAAACTACTCCTCGACACGGATATCGGTTCCGACATCGACGACGCGGTGTGTCTGGCGTACCTGCTGGCCCAGCCGGCCTGCGAATTGCTGGGTATCACCACCGTCACCGGCGAGGCGGTCAAACGCGC
>CALBEF010000091.1 GCA_937927775.1 uncultured Anaerolineae bacterium
GTTCGGGTCGAAGCCGGGCGGGTAGTTGAGGTTGTCCGCCCAGGGCACGCGCTCCTCGGCCAGCTTGTGATTGCCGCCGGGCCAGCGCGAATCGAATGGCTTGGTGTCGCCCTCGTAATAGGCTTCTTTCCAATCCTTGCGCAGGGGCCAGCCGTTGAAGCCTTCCCACATCAGAATACGGCGCAGATCAGGATGGTCGGTGAAACGCGCGCCGTACAAATCGTAGATCTCGCGCTCCTGGAATTCTGCGCCGGGATAGACAGGGACGAGCGACGGCACTGCAACGGACTCGTCGCGCGGGATGCGCGTCTTGAAGCACAGCGGTTGCCCGCCCTGGATATGCGAGACGTGGTAGACGATTTCAATGACATTGTCCGCCGGATAGTCGACGGCGGTCTGATTGCTGAGGGTCTCGAAGTTTAGTTCATCGCGCAGGAAGAGGGCCACGTCGCGGACGCGCGCCGGGTCGGTGACGAGGATGCCTTCGAAGGCCGCCGGCTGAATGAGCGTCTCGCCGAAGTGCTGCTGCACAGCGGTCATTTCGGGCGTCAGGGTTGCCAGGGTGACAGCCGGCTTCTTCTCAGCGTGCCTGCCGGCCGGCGCAGCTTTGGGGGCCGGCCTGGCAGCGGGTGTGCTGGCCGGCGCCTGGGTCGTTTCTGCCATTCGCTTTGTCTCCGTTTGAGATTCAGAATGAGAGGGGGCCTGGGTCAGGCAACCGGCTCGGCTGCCGGCGCCGGCGCCGTCTGTGGCGACTGAGTACGCGCAGCGATTTCCTGCGCCCGGCGCAGGTCTGTCAGGTCAGGGCCGAGCACAGGAACGGGCACTGAAATCTGGTCGCCCTTGCGATACCACGACACAGAGCGCAGCGATTGCTTTTCGATCTTTTCCTGAAGTTTGGTGAAACCGTGCAGCAGCGCCTCGGGCCGGGGCGGGCAGCCGGGGATGTAGACATCCACCGGCAGGAACTTGTCGATGCCGGAGACGACGTTGTAGCCCTCCTTGAACGGCCCGCCGCTGGTGGCGCACGCGCCCATGGCAATCACGTAGCGCGGTTCGGGCATCTGGTTGTACAGCCGGACGATCTGCGGCACCATCTTCTTGGTGACGGTGCCCGACACAATCATCAGGTCGGCCTGGCGCGGGCTGGGGCGCATGAGCTCCCAGCCGAAGCGGGCCAGGTCATGCCGGCTGGCCGCCGTGCAGATCATCTCGATGGCGCAACAGGCAAGGCCAAATAGCATCGGCCACACACTGCGCTTGCGCCCCCAGTTGTAGAGCTTGTCGAGCGTGGTGATGAACACGTTGTTGTTCAGCTCGGCAGGCACACGCGGATCATTCTTGATTTCGTCAACAGATTGATTGGTCGCCAACTCAGCCATATTCAACTTCCGTTTCCTGCGCGCAGAATTGCCCATTAAAAGACCTGCGCAGAAGATGCGGCGCAAAGTCCAGACTGCGCGCTATTTCAGTCCGCCAATTTCCAGCCACTCGCACTGGATATCATCCAACCACTCCGCGCGCGTCATGTCTGGATCGTCGCTGAAGCCTGGCAGGGCGATCACCCATTGCTTCAGGGTTGCATGATCGACATCCGCCGGCTCAGCGTCCGGATGGCTTGCCTTCAGCAACAAGGCGATGGCATAGGCATCGTCCCAGTAAATCGGGTCTGCGCCTGACCTTGCCATGACAACGCCGGATTATACCTCCAGCCTCGGCGATAATGATACATTTCACAAATGAGCGGGGGATGAGAATTATAAAGATGTCGGTCGATTAAATCCCGCTCTGGCCGGAAAATAGCTCGGCCTGCTCCATCCCTCATAGCGAGATCAGTGACACAAACGGCCAAACTCCGCGACACCGGCAGATCGAGGTTCGATAGACTTCTATCGCCAATTGCGCCTATAATCTGTATGCAACCCCGGGCTACATGATGCTTTTGGCATCTTCTGCTCGTCCTCCGTTGTTGATAACAGCCTCTTTTAGCCAGATTCGGAGTGCTTATGCGTGACATCTTGTTGCGCGCTGGCGGCCTGGGCGCCTTTCGGCAGTCTACGGTTGTCGCGGCGCTTTTCCTTGCCGGGTATGGCGCCGGCCTGATCGCATTCCAGCATGATCCCCGGGCACTGGTGATCGCACAGAGCCTGTTTCGTTGCGCGCTGGCAGCCCTGATCGTCGTGGCATCCGTGTGGGCGGCCCGCAGATCGCTTGACATTGCGCCGCGACTGGGTCAGGCGTGGTTGCTGATTGCGGCCGGCATGACGTGCGTCCTGGCAGGCGCGGCTGCAGATCTTATCCCGGCGTTCGCGTTTTTGCCCCGTGGCGCCATTTTCTCCATAGCCGATCTGGGGCGTGTGGCTTTCTATATGCTGTTCATCACGGCTATGCTGCTGATGCCGCGTGAGCCGCTCGATCGCGCCGGCTGGTTGTCCATTCTGCTCGACGCCGTCACAATCAGCGTCGCCGGCATCGTGCTGTTGTGGTCGTTCCTGTTCACCCCGGCCATCGCCAACGACGCGCTGAGCCACCCATTCTCGGCGCAATCCTACGACCTGTTGTTCCTGCTGATCTACCCATCCTTTGGTTTCATGCTGCTCTGGACATCCGCGATGGTGATCTTCCGGCGGCCTGTGGCCGTGTCGAGGCTCACCATTGCGCTGTTGTTCGCCGGGAGCGCGCTTGCGGTGGTCAGCGATGCGCTGCTGCAGGCGCGTTCCGTGCTTTCGCCCTTCATGGCAATTGCGCCGGCGCCCATGGCCGAAGCAGTCTGGTTCGTTGGCTGCCTGCTGCTGGGTCTGGCGGCGATGGCCCATGTCGACACCCTGCCGGCAATGGCCGCGACGCAGAGCGAGCGTCGCGCGCCCGGCCAGGACCGGCCTTCGCAACTGATGTCGCCCGGCAGGATGGCCGGCTTCCGCCGGAAGTGGATTCGCTATCTGCCGCTGGGCTGGGCAATTTTTGCCTATCTGTTGCTGACGTGGGGCGCTTACTTCGCCGCCGGCATCACGGCCCCGCTTCCCTTCATCGTCTCTGTGCTCGGCGTGTCGATTCTGTTCGGGCTGGTGTTATTGCGCCAGCTTGCCACTGCAAACGAAAACTTGCGCCTGGCCGAGCAACTGCGCAACGAGCTTGCCGAACGCAGGGTGGCGGAGGAATTGCTGTATCTCAACCAGCAGCGCATGAAGTATCTGCTGTCGGCGACGCCGGCTGTGATTTACACGGCCAGCCCGTCGCAACGCGATAGTCGCCAGCTCACATTCATCAGTGACAACGTGCGCGACGTGTTGGGCCATTCGCCGGGTGCGTTCACGACAGATCATGAATTCTGGCTGGACTGCGTACATTTGGAAGATCGGCCAGACCTGTTCGCCAGGCTGCGCCAAATGAGCAGCGGCGAATCGTTTGCCCACGAATACCGGTTCAAGACCGGCGCCGGCCAGTATGTGTGGATTCACGACGAAGCCAGGCTGATTCAGGACAGCGCCGGCCAGCCTGTCGAGGTCGTGGGCTACTGGGCGAACATCACCGAGCGCAGGCAAATGGAGCAGGCGTTGCGCCAGGCGAATGAGGAGCTGGAATCGCGTGTGCAGGCCCGCACAGCCGAATTGTCCCGGGCGCTTGCGGAACTGACGCGAGAGATAGACGAACGTCGGCAGGTCGAGGCGTCGCTGCGCGACTCCGAGGCCAAATTCCGCAGCTTCGTTGAGCAGTCTACAGACTGTTTCCTGTTGACCGATGAACAGGGCAACATTATCGAGTGGAATCGCAGTTTCGAGGCGCTGAGCGGCCTGCCGCGCGAGCGCGCAGTTGGGCGCAAGGTTTGGGACGCGCAGTGGGAGATGGTTCCCGAGGAAATGCGGACCGCCGAACGGCGCGCGCGCATCGAGCATGTTTTCAAACAGGCTCTTCAGGCCGGCGAACAGCCGTTTGCGGGCCGGCTGACCGAAGGGGTTGTGCAGCCGCTTCACGGCGAGCGCCGCATGGTTCAGCAACGCGCTTTTCCCATCCGCACTGAGCGCGGCATCTGCATCGGCTGCGTGTTGCGCGACGTGACACCGCAAAAAGAGATTGAAGGCCGGCTGCGCGAATCAGAGGCCAGGTATCGCGCCATTTCGGAATTGATCTCCGATTTCGCCTTTGCGGTGCGCGTTGCGCCGGACAACACGGCGACTCTGGAGTGGGTGACCGACGGATTCAACCGCATCGCCGGCGGACACATCAGCGCAAACGGCTGGGACATGCTCAAGTGGGTGGCGCCGGAGGATCGCCCCAAAGCGCGCGCTGCGATTCGGAATGCCCTGGCGTCGTCCGGCGCGGCGCCATTCGAGCTGCGCGTGCGCTCTGGCGCCGGCCGGCGGCTCTGGGTGCATGGCAATCTGCTGGCGCGGCGCGAGCCTGCGATGGGCGCAGTCGCGGGGCTGCGGCTCATCTGCGCCGGCCAGGACATCACGGCGCGCAAGCAGGCCGAGGAGCGCGAGCGGCGCCACATCCGGGATCTGAGGGCATTGTCGCGCGCGGCGATGGCGCTTGTCGAATCGCCGATCGGTTCGGACATTCACCGCCTGATTGCCGAACAATTGTGCTCCCTGATAGACAGCGGATCGGCAGTCGCAGTCGCGTCGTTCGATCAGGGGACCGGAAGTCCGATCATCCGCGCTGCGCTGGAGGGGCAGGCCGGGCCGGGCTGCCTGGCCGCAGCGGTAGGATTCCCGCTCGAAGGACTTCGGCTTACCCTGAGTGAGGCTGACATTGAGCGGCTGATGAGCGGCCGTCTGGCGCGCATCGACCGAGAGACGACGGTCTCCGTCCTGAGCCAATGGCCGCCCTCTGCGCAGCATGCCCTCATGCAAGCCATTCAAGACAGGCCCATCTACACCATCGGCTTCAAGTGGAAGGGGCAGTTATTTGGCAGCGTTGCCATCCTGTTGCCGGCGGGCGGAGAATTGCGCAACCCCGGCCTCATTGAAACGTTCGTTCAGCAGGCCGCCGTCACGCTGCAACGCTGGGAGGCAGAGACGCGCCTGCAGGCTTCCGTGCGCGAGAAGGAAGTCATGCTGCGCGAGATTCACCATCGGGTCAAGAACAACCTTCAGATCGTGTCGAGCCTGCTCAGCTTGCAGGCAGCGCGGGTGCAGGACCCAAACACAGTCGAGATGCTGCGCGACAGCCAGAATCGTGTGCGCAGCATGGCGTACATTCACGAGCGGCTGTATCGATCGCCCGACCTGGCCCGCGTGAATTTCGCCGACTATGCGCGCGCGCTCGCGGGCCATCTGTTGAATTCTTATCAATCGCCGGATTCGGAGACGGTGTCCGTGCGCGTGGACATCGGGGATGACGCGCGCCTGAGCGTTGACACAGCCATTCCGTGCGGACTGATCGTCAACGAACTGGTGTCCAATGCGCTGAAGCACGCTTTCCCGCCGGCCTGGAAGACGCCCGGCGTGATCACGATTGCCATGCGCCAGACCTCAAACGAGTGCACGCTAACCGTCCGGGATAATGGGGTCGGATTGCCGGTCGACGTGGATTTCCGCCACGCGCGCTCGCTCGGTCTGGAGCTGGTCGCCATTCTCGCGCAGCAGCTCGGCGGCGTGGCAGATATTGATCGTCGGTCTGGAACAGTGTTCACAATCAGATTCCCGCTGCGCGCATAGACGCAGGATCGCGTGACCGAACTATCGGCAGCGACACAAACAAAAAGGAGAGCCATGTCCTCCGCCCGCATCCTGGTCGTCGAAGACGAAGGCATCATCGCCGCCGATATCAAGAGCCGTCTGGCCGGCATGGGATACCATGTACTGGCAACCGCGCCGAGCGGCGAAGCGGCGCTGGCGCTGGCCGCCGAGCTGCGCCCCGACCTCGTCCTGCTGGATATTGTGCTGAAGGGGGAGATGGATGGCGCGCAGACCGGCGAACGCATTCGCATGGCGCTTGACATCCCGGTCATTTACCTGACCGCCTACTCCGATGACGTGACGCTGCAGCGGGTCAGGGCGGCCGAGCCTTACGGGTACATCCTGAAGCCGTTTCAGGACCGCGAGATGCACACGGCTATTGAAATCGCCCTGCACAAGCATGCCACTGAGAAAAAGTTGCGCGAGAGAGAAGCCAGCCTGCGCGCTTTGTTTGGCGCCGCGCAGGACCTGATCTTCGTGAAGGACACCGAATTGCGGTATACGCAGGTCAACACTGCCATGGCGCGCGCGCTCGGCCTTCCGCCCGAGGCCATCATCGGACGCACTGCTCACGACCTGTTTAGCGAAGCTGATGCGGCAATCTTCGAGGCCGGTGACCATCGCGCGCTGGCCGGAGAAACGGTCGAGTACGAACAATCGCTCCGGGCATACGGCCAGCGGGCCGTGCTGCATGTGGTCAAAGCGCCCATGCGCGACAACAGCGCCGGCGCCATCATCGGCGTGTGCGGCATCGCGCGCGACATCACCGAGCGCAAGCGATCAGAAGAGCGCCTGCGCCGCCAGCTCGAAATGCAGAATCTGGTGTCGCGCATTGCGCGGCGTTTCATCGATATCCCGGCGCAGGATATGGACGCCGAATTCGAGCGCATCGTGAAGGATGTCGGCGAGTTTGCCGGGGTCGATCGCAGTTACCTCGATCTGCTGGACGACGCCGGCGACACGATCACGCGCGCTTACGAATGGCGCGTCGACGGGCGTGAGTCGATGGCCGGCGCGCTGACGGGCATGTCTCTCCGGCCCATGACCTGGGCCATGGCGCAACTGCGCGCCGGCCGGCCCCTCGATGTTCACGACGTGGCGGGCCTGCCCGATGCCGCCCGGGCCGAACGCGCGTTCTGGATGTCGTGGGGGGTGCGCGCTGTGTTGACGATCCCGCTGGTTGTCGATCGCAAGCTGGTCGGACTGCTCGGCTTTACGCTGGACGCGCGCTCCAGCCGGCCGGCCTGGACCGCTGACGACGCGCGCCTGCTGTCTCTGGTGGGGGAGATTCTGTCGGTGGGCATGGCGCGCGCCAGGGCCGAGCAGGCGCTGCGCGCCAGTGAAGAACGATACCGCCTGCTGGTCAACTCGACCGACGATTTCATTTACAGCTTCGACCTGGACAGCCGATACACGGCGGCAAATCAGGCGCTGTGCCAGGCGCTCGACCTGCCGGAAGAAGTTCTGATCGGCAAGCGCCCGGGCGATCTGGGCATCATCGGGAAAGAGAGCGCGGACTGGCGCGCCCTTCATCAGCAGGTAATCGCGTCCGGCGCCCCGCTGCGCACCGAGATCACCGTGACAATGCCGGATGGCGCGACGCGCATCTCCGACCTGTCGCTCAGCCCGCTCCGAAATGCCAGCGGGGCTGTGCGCGGTCTGGTGGCGATCAGCCGGGATGTCACCGAGCGGCGGCGCGCAGAGAAGATCCAGTCGGCGCTGTACCGCATCTCCGAGCAGAGCGCGCTGGCGGCCAACGCGCAGGCGCTCTACTCGCTGATTCACCGCATTGTTGCCGATCTGATGGACGCGCAAAGCCTGTATATTGCGATGCGCGCCGACACGGACGAAACCAGCCTGGCCTTCCCCTATCTGGTCGATCCGTTCATGCCGCCCTCGGCGATCGAGAATCTGCCGGCCCGTGAACTGCGGCGCAAACTGGCCGAATACGTGATGGACACCGGAATGCCTATGCTGGCCGCGCCGGCTACGCTGTCGGCCCTGCTCACGCAAGGCGACGCGGAGGTCGTGGGCAGGATGCCCGTCAACTGGCTGGGCGTGCCGTTGCGCCTGGGCAATCGCATTCACGGCGTGCTGGCCGTCCAGAGTTACTCGCCGGATGTGCGCTTTGGCGAAACCGAAAAGAGCGTGCTCAATTTCGTGTCGCAGCATATCGCCAGCGCCATTCGGCGCAAGCAATCCGAAAGCGCCCTGCGCGCCAGCGAGGAGCGCTTCCGCGCCATCTTTGAAAACTCGGCGCTGGGGATTTTCCAGTCCAGCCTGGAGGGCCGGCTGTTGATGGCCAACCCGGCTTACGCCCGAATGTTCGGGTATCCATCGCCTGAAGCCGCCGTCCAACAGATGAGCGATGTTGCAGAGATGGCCTACGTGACGCCTGAACAGCGCCAGCACTACTATCAACTTGCGCGCGCTCAACCCGGCGTCGTGCGCTTCGAGACTGAGTTTCGCCGGCGCGATGGCGGGATTTTCATCGGCGATGTGCGCCTGCGCATCGTGCGCGACGATGCGCAACGCGAGTTGTGCCTTGAGGGGTTCATCGAAGATATTACCGAGCGCAAACACGCCGAAGCGCGCCTGCGCTATCTGTATGCTCACGACATGCTCACGGGCCTGCACAATCGGGCCTATTTCGAGGAAGAACTGACGCGACTGGCGGACAGCCAGCGCTATCCGGTGGGTGTGATCATGGTCGACGTGGACGGCATGAAACAGGTGAACGACCTGCTGGGTCACGCAGCCGGCGACGAAGCATTGCGCGCGGCGGCCAGGCTCATCAGGGATGTGTTTCGCGCCGAGGACGTTGTCGCTCGTATCGGAGGCGACGAGTTCGCAGTCCTGTTGCCAGAGTCAGACGAGACCATCACCAGCGCGGCAGCGCAGCGCCTGCGGGAGCGCCTGGAAGAATACAATCGCGGAGATGACCAGATGCTCATCCGTCTTTCCATCGGGTTTGCCGTAGCCGAGAGAGGCGCCTCGATTCTGGACGCGCTGAAGCAGGCCGATGCGCGCATGTATCTGGACAAGGCTCAGCATGGGAGCGGCGCTTCGCAGAGCGCGCGACTGAGCGTCGCGTGACGCCGGCGCTTTACATTTTGACGAGGCATAAAGAGAAATTGCTCATGCCACGCATACTCATTGTTGAAACCGGAAGCCCTGATTCGCCTGCCCTGCCGGATGCTGTCGCCGGCATCGGGCACGCCGTTGTTGCCGAGGCGAGATCGGGAGAGGAGGCGTTGCAGTGCGCTGCCCGATCTCGCCCTGATCTGGCGCTGGTCGATGTCGCGCTGCCCGGCGACATGGATGGCATCGAACTGGCTCAGCGGTTGCGGATCATGTACGATGTTCCCGTCGTCCTGATCGCCGCGCGTTCCGATCCTGCGCCGCTCGAACGGGTTGAGAGCGTCGAGCCGTACGGCTATGTGTTCAGGCCGTTCAGCGAACACGACTTGCGCATGGCCATCGATGTGGCTTTGCAACGGCGGCGCGTGGAGCGCGAGCAGATTCAACAGCACCGCGCCGACGCCGCTCTGGAGGAGCGCGAGCGACTGGCCGCCGAATTGCACGATAACGTGTGCCAGTTGCTCGGTTTTGTCAAACTGCAAGCCTTCTCGGCGCGCGAACTGCTGGCCCGTGATGATCTGGCCGGCGCAGACACGCTGCTGCAGCGCATCATCGACTCGGCCCAGGAGGCGCAGGCCGAAATTCGCCAGCAGATCCGCGACTTGTATGTGCGCGTCGCGCCAGAGGGCTTCGCGGCAGCGTTGCGGGCCTGCGCGCGCGGGTTTGAGATCGACGGAACCGGCGCAAGCCTGAGCCTCATGCTGACCCCGGCAGTCGAACAGGCGACGCTCGATCCCGAAACGTCATTGCAACTCACGCGCATCGTGCAAGAGGCGCTGGCCAATATTCGCAAACACGCCCACGCGCAGCGCGCGCAGATCAGCTTCGACATCATCGACGGCTGTCTGACGGGTCTGGTGCAGGACGACGGATGCGGATTCGATGAACAATCGGACGAGTGGATGACGCGCAGACACTTCGGGCTGCAGATCATGCGCGAGCGGGCGCGTTCGATCGATGGCCGGCTCGATGTGGTTTCATCTCCCGGCCACGGGACGCGCATCTCCATCAGCGTGCCGCTGGACAAAGAAACGTCAAAATAAAGAAGATGGCCGTTTGACAAATTAACCGGAATCCTTACAATCGCCGGTATGCAGGCAACGCGACAACGCATTCTGGAATTGCTGCGGGACAGACAGGCGCTGACAGTGGACGATCTGGCAAGCGAGCTGGCGCTCACCCCGGTCACCGTCCGGCATCACCTGGATATTCTGAAGGCGGAGGGATTGGTGGAGTCGCCGGAAGTGCGGCATCGCGACGCGCCCGGCCGGCCCCAATACACCTTCCGGCTGACCCCGGCGGCGCTGTCCCATTTCCCCAAAAACTACCAGGGCTTTGCGCGCGTGATGCTGAGTGAGATTCGCGAGCATGTGTCCGAAGCCGAGATGGAGCGCATTCTGGCCGGCGTCGCCTTGCGCATGGCGACCGAAGCGGCGCTCCCTGCCGCCGACGCCCCCATCGAGCGCCGCCTCGATGCCGCAGTGCGATACCTGAACGCGCGAGGCTACGAGGCAAGTTGGGAGCGCCTGTCGACGGGGCGAGTCGCGCTGCGCACGCGCAACTGCCCCTATCACGAATTGAGCCAGTCGAACCCTGAGTTCTGCCGGCTCGATTTGAACCTGGTGTCACAACTCCTCGGCCTTGATCCTGTCGTGGAAGATCGTATCAGCAGCGGCGGCGCGGCTTGCTCCTACATCATGACACTGCCGGCTGCTTGAACCGCGTGTAAAATCCCGGTTTCACCCGAATCGAGTGAACAATTGTTTGAGAGGTGTCTTGAAAATGGCAACAACCGCAGTGGAAATGGTGGATGCGCAAATGAACGCGCCGGCTGAGGCAGAAGCCCCGGCCTTGACGTTGACGACAGCGGCGGAAGGCAAGCTGCGCCAGTTGCTGGCCGAGCGCAACATTCCCAGCTATGGCCTGCGCGTGTTTGTGGCCGGCGGCGGCTGCTCGGGGCTGCAATACGGCATGGCATTCGAGCCAAAGGCGCGCGAGTTTGACACCGTCGTCGAGCAGAACGGGGTGTCGCTCTTCGTCGATCCCACCAGCCTGATGTATCTGGCCGGCGCAACCATCGACTTCGTTGACACGCTGATGGGCGGCGGGTTCAAGATCGACAATCCCAATGCGACCGCTTCCTGCGGCTGCGGCCACTCGTTCCGCGCCAAAGACTCGGCCACCGACGCGGATGAGAGCGCGTCGTGCGGGTCGGGGTGCGGCTGTCACTAGGCCGAGCTGATCGCGGCAAACACGTCTGAAGTCAGGAGCAACAACATATGTCCGAACACGGGCGGCCCGTGAACGCGTCCTTCATCAAGGGCGCCGGGCCGAAGCGACTGTGGCTGGACCTGGGCGACCTGGGCGATCTCGTCAACCCCGCCGGCCCGCACGAGCAATGGCAGGACCACGGCCTCGGCCTGCTGCGCACCATCCTGCACCAGAACGGTGTGATGACCGATATGTTCTCCACGCGCCAGTGCGTGTCGTGGGATGAGGTGCGCGCGCGGATGCAGGCCGGCGGGTACGACATGCTCATCATGAATGTGCGCAGCTACACGTACCCGGTCGCCTGGCGCTCGGCCAAAATCTTCAAGGAAGTCAACCCAAAGGGCATCGTGATCGCCGGCGGCATGCACGCCACCGTGGCGCTGGACGAAATGGAATCGGTGCCCGAGTTTGACCGTATCGTGCAGGGGCCGGCTGAAAAGAATATCGTCGAGATCATCAGCGATCCGCTGTCGTTCCCGCGCGTGATTCTGGGCATGGGCGCGCGGTCGATGGAAGAATGGCCGATGATCGACCGCACCCTGTGGCCGAAGCCAGCCAGCAAAAAACTGGCGAAAAAGTTCAACTGGCCGCTGGAGCCGGAGTGCGGCTGGGGGCCGCCCAAAGTCGCCACCATCCTCACCAGCCGGGTGTGCCCCTGGCAGTGCGTCTTCTGCAACGAAAACTCGTACATCCCGAACATGGGCCGCCGGCCGGTCGAGATGGTGATCGACGAGTTGAACTACCTCGACCGCATGTATGGCCCGCTGGGGTCGGTGGTCATTCACGACTCGATGTTCTTCCAGAACCCAAGCTGGCTGGAAGAATGGATCGAGAAGTATCCGCGCAAGGCCCGCAAACCGTGGCCCTATTGGGCCGCCGGGCGCGCCGACACCGTCCGCCAGTGGCCGCACCTGTTCGAGGCGCTTATCAAGGAAACCAACTGGATGACCGTCTCGATCGGCTTCGAGTCGGGCAGCGACCGCGTGCTGAAGATCATCAACAAGGAATGCACCGAAGAAGACAACTACTTCGCCATTGACCTGCTGCACAAGATCGCGGACGAGCTGGAAGCGCAGGGCCGGCCTGCGCCGGTGTTCTGGTCCAACATCATGCTGGGCATCCCCGGCGAGACGCGCGAAGACGCCATCAAGACCATGCGCATGGTCAAGTACACCCGGCGCATCATGCCCTCCATCTCGTTCTACGCGCCCTATCCCGGCTCGGCGCTGGGCTACCAGTTGATCGCCGAGGGCAAAAGCCTGATGTCGAAGGAGAACTATCACCGCTTCCCCGACGACGAGAAGGTGAAGGGTATCGACTATCCGTTCTATCGCGAGCTGCTGGCCGGCAAGTACGATGATGAGATCAATCGCGGACTGCCGGAATTCGCCCGCCAGCGCCGCAGCGTCTTCATGGACGCGCTGACCAAAGCCTGACCAGCCGGAATTGACAATTGACGATTGACAATTGAGCGAGTGTCTGCAATCGTCAATCCACGATCGTCAATCCACAATCGTCAATTGCAATGAGCAGCTTTAGCAACCCGCACTACATGTATCTGTTCAGCCTGAAGAACGGCAAAAAGAAGCTGGCTTACGGACAATCGCCGGAGGATGCGCTGCAGATTCTGAGCTTCCGGCTGACGCCGGAGGAAATGGATCAGATCCTGCGTGATCAGTACATCAAGATCAACCAGCGCAGGTTGCAGGAGCACATCAACGAGCTGGGGTAAGGGCGATGCGGTTGACCCGCCGGCAGCTTGCAATTCTTGCCGCTCTGGCCGATGGCTGCGCCCTGAAAGCGCACCGTGATCTGGACGGGCGCAAGGTGTATCGGCTGTATCGATTGAACGGCGCCGCCGAGGAATTGTCGGAATCCGATGTTCACCGTCTTGTGGACAGCCGGCTGCTTGAAAGCAACAAGAAATTCCCCGCCGCGTCGTTCTTTCTGACGGATCGGGCTGTGATGGCACTGGGACGGGCGTATGTCGGCGCGCCGCCCAGAGGCCTGGTCGCTACATCATTCCCGCCAGGAGATCGGCCAGCCGGCAGGTGAAACCGGGCAGCACCGTCTCGCCGTCCAGCGCATCCTGCGCCTGAAGCACACGCGCCGAGCCGTCGGGGCGGTAAACGGTTGCGCGCGCCAGCCGGGGATTGATCACCCACACCAGCCGCGCGCCGTGCGAAAGATACAACTGCACCTTGCGCTCGATGTCGGTGATGTTGTCCCCCGGCGAGATGATTTCCACCGCCAGATCGGGCGCGAACTCGCCAAAGCCTTCGGGCGCAACACCGCCGGGCAACTGCTCTGCGCGCACGAACGACACGTCGGGCGAAAGCACAATATTTTCACTCAGCCGGTAGCCGGCGCTGGAAGTGAAAACCTGACCAATTGGATTGCTCTTGAGATAGGTTTTCAGCTCAAAGGTCAAGTTCCCTGCGATCACTTCATGGCGAAGTCCGGCTGGCGTCATGATGAAATCTCCTTCGATGAGTTCGTATTTCCGCCCGTCGCGCGGCGTGTGATACAGGTCCTCGACGGTGATGCGGGACGCCGTCGTTTCCTGCGCTGTCAGGACAAATTCCTCTGCCATGCTCAACCTCCGCAGCACACCGGCTGGTGTATGCTATGGCCCATCTTAGCACCAGATGTCGGACTTCTCTGAAAAAACCCACATCTGAGACATCTCACTATCAGGCGGTTTCATCGCATGCACGACCCCCGTTTCGACAAGATGGCCCAGGTCATCGTCAACTATTCGATCGAAGTGAAGCCCGGCCAGACGGTATACGTGTGGAGCCAGGGATTCGCCGCGCAGCCGCTGCTGCTGGCGATCTACCGCGAGATTCTGAAGGCCGGCGGCAACGCCTACCTGCGCGCCGATGTGCCCGGCGCTCAGGAGATTTTCTACCAGCACGCCCGCGACGGCCAGCTTGACTTCGTCTCGCCGGTGGACAAAATCTCGGTCGAGCAGTTCGACGCCTACATCCGCATCGGCTGCGAGACCAACACGCGCCGGCTGTCCAGCATCAACCCCGACGCCATCGTGCGCCAGCAGGCTGCCCAGCGCCCCATCCTCAATAAGCGCATGGAGCTGTCGGCGCAGGGTCGCTACAACTGGTGCGTGACCCTGTTCCCCACTGAAGCCTACGCGATGGAAGCCGAGATGAGCCTGGCCGAGTTCACCGAGTTTGTGTTCGGCGCCTGCCTGTTGAATGATCCCGACCCGGTGGCCAGTTGGCGCGCGCTGGGCGCCCGCCAGCAACGTTACGTGGATTTTCTCAACGGCAAGCGGCGCATCGAGATTCGCGGGCCGAACGCCGAGTTGTCGCTCAGCATTGAGGGGCGCACGTTTCTCAACTCGCAGGGCAAGCGCAATTTCCCCGATGGCGAAATCTTCACCGGCCCGGTCGAAGATTCCGTCAACGGCTGGGCGCGCTACACCTATCCCGCCATCTACAACGGGCGCGAGGTGAGCGGGGTTCAGTTGTGGTTTGAAAATGGACGGGTGGTCAAAGCGACAGCCGACAAAGGCGAAGACCTGCTCAACAAGGTGCTCGACACCGACGCCGGCGCGCGCACGCTGGGCGAGTTCGCCATCGGCACGAACTACGGCATCACCAAATTCTCGCGCAACATCCTGTTCGATGAAAAGATCGGCGGCACGATGCACACCGCAGTAGGCTCCGGCTACCCCGACACCGGCGCAAAGAATAAGAGCGCCGTGCACTGGGACATGATCACCGACACGACCGGCGTCACCATGACCGCCGACGGCGTTGTGTTCTACAAAGACGGCCAGTTCGTGGTGTGAGAGGGCAGACGACAGACAACAGATCACAGATCACAGACAACAGATCACAGACGTTTGATTCGTGCTCTGTATTCTGTGCTCTGTGCTCTGTCATCCCTCTTCCTCCCTGCCCCTGATGGACATCCCCAATCTCATTCTGCTGTTTGCCGCTGCGATTGTCGCAGGAGCGATCAACTCTGTGGCCGGCGGCGGCACGCTGATCTCGTTTCCATCGCTGTTGGCGGCCGGCGTGCCGCCCATTCTGGCGAATGCCACCAACACGGCTGCGCTCGTGCCCGGCTCGGCCAGCAGCGCCTTCGCGTACCGTGAGGAGATTCGCGCGCAGGGCCGGCTGCTGATCACCCTGTTCATCCCCAGCGTCATCGGCGGCGTGCTGGGCGCGATCGCGCTGGTCGTCACGCCGCCCGAAATCTTCAACTACATCGTGCCTTTCCTGGTGCTGTTTGCCACACTCCTGTTTGCCGGGCGCGATCTGTTCAACCGGCTGGCTCGGAACGACGCCAAAGAAGAGAAGCCGGTGACCTGGATCGGCAACCTGTGGGGCGTTACGTTCCAGATTCTGGTGGCGGCCTATGGCGGATACTTTGGCGCCGGCATCGGCATCCTGATGCTGGCATCGCTCAGCATCATGGGCCTGCGCAATATCCACCGCATGAACGGCGTCAAGACCGTGCTGGCAGTTGCGATCAACGGCGTGGCGCTCGTGGTGTTCGTCATCGAGCAGAAGGTGGTCTGGTCGCTGGCAATTCTGATGGCCGCAGGCGCCGTCATCGGCGGCTATGGCGGGGCGCGGCTGGCAAAGCGCGTCAATCAAAATGTCGTGCGCGGATTCGTCATCGTTGTCGGCCTGGTTGTCTCAGCCTATTTGTTCGCCCGGCTGCTGTAGCGCAATATTCGCAATGGGGCCGGGCATATCCTGGAAATGGTCATGCAAACCGATCTGACGGAAAGGCGGTGGGTCGATCTGGCGCTTTTCCGGCCTGGCGCGTTTCGAGAGATTGCGCGGGCGTCTGTCACACGCGCAGCCGCCGCCATCGTGGCTCCTGGCGGCCTGATCGTCAACGGCGCCGGCGCGCTTATGGCCGGCCTGTCAGCAGAGGCTGTCATTGCCAGCGCGCTGGCCGGCATCGCTGCGGCGCTGCTGGCGTGGGTGTGTCTCTCGGCGCTGGCTGCGCTGCTTGCGTCGCGCTGGTTGGGCGCTCCATTGGCGCTGCAGGCGGCACTGCGCATAGCTGGATTTGCCAGCGCATGGCGCTGGATCGGCGTCATTCCGCCGCTGGGAATGGTTGGCGATACACTGGCCGCTGTCGCCCTGGGCGTTGCGCTGGCTGCGCTGACGCCGGGCAAGCCGGGCCGGGTCGCGCTTGTCACCGTCGCGTGCGTGGGGGCGGGGGCAGTCATCCATGCAATCGTCGGCCGGCTGGTCTATGTGGCGCTGTTGGCGCTGTGGGCGTGGATCGGCTCGATTCAACCATGATCCGGCTTCCCTGAATGGTGCTATATTGAGCGGGATGTGATATCGCTTTGCTCGCAACAGGAGGAACGACATGCAGTTGAACACACGCTCACTATTGATAGCGGCCGGCATCGCTGGCGTTGCCATGGGCATTCTAAGCGCCGTGCCGATTCTCAGTCTGGTCAATTGCCTGCTGTGCGGATGGGTGTGGGGCGGCGCGATCTTTGCCGTGTGGTTGTACAAGCGTAACGAGAACGGCGTTGTTGTGACAACCGGCCAGGGCATTGTCATCGGCCTCGTCGCCGCGTTGATCGGCGGCGTCATTAGCTGGCTGCTCGGCGTCATCCTGGGCGGGGCGACCATGGCAGCGATGGGACCGCTGCTCGAGCAGTTCCCCGATGAGGAATCGCGCCAGGCGTTCCAACAGTTGATGACTTCCGGCGGCGTGCCCATCATCACCCTGCTGGTCAACCTGATCGTCAACGCAATTTTCGGCATCATCGGCGGATTAATCGGCGCTGCCGTCATCGGCAACAAGCCGCCTGCCCCGGCGACGCCTTCCATGTGATGTGACATGATTGACATTGGCCGCGCGACGCAGCATCCATTCGAAGATCAAAACTGGATTTCCAGGTTTCTGATCGGCGGTCTGATCAACATCGTCCCCATTCCCAACCTGGCCGGCTTCGGCTATGCCATCGACCATCTCAAAGCTGCTTGCCCCAGCCATCTACATCCAGCTCGCCCGCACCGACGCCATCGCCGCCTGTCTTCGGCTTGGGGAACTGTGGGGCATTGCTAAAAGCAATCCTGGCGATTACATCCTGTCGATTGTGGTGCTGATCGCGGCAAGCATTGTGATCAGCGTCGTCGCAGGCGTCATCAACATCATTCCCTGTGTCGGTCAGATCGTGACACTGGCGCTGGGGTTCCTGATCCTGCCCGATCTGCAAGTGCTGGCGGGCGCACTTATTCGGACAGTGCGCCCGCCAGGTTTGACGCGCGACAGCGAATATGCCCCCCTGTTTTGACTGGCGCCCCCCGGACTGAATACAGTCCGGGGGTCTGCTGTTACAAATACTGGTGGCTTTCGGGTTGCAGCACGATTTCGTTCAGCACGCTGTGCGCCGGCGTCTCAAGGGCATGGACGATGGCGCCGGCAGCTTCCTCAGGCCGCAACATCTTGTCGCGCTGCACCGGCATGTCGATGGTGTCCCAGAAACTCGAATCCACCCCGCCAAGATAGAGCAGCGTAAACTGCACGCCCTGGCGCTGAAACTCGGTGGCCATGGCTTTGAGCGCGCCGGCTGCGCCCCACTTGCTGGCGCTGTAGGCGGCGCTGCCGCGCATGACATAGCGGCCCATCGTGCCCACCGGCGTGACAACGCGGCCCACAGGCCGGCCGGCAGCGCGCTTTGCGGCCGTCTTCAGCATTTCAGCCACAACGGCCTGTGTCACCAGAATGACGCCTTTCGTGTTGACTGCCAGCATACGATCCATGTCCTCATCGGTTAGTTCGAGCGTTGGCCGGATCACGCCCTGGCCGGCGCAATTCACCAGCGCGTCGATGCGGCCCCAGGTGGCGACGGCCTCGCTGACCAGATCGCTCACCTGAGCGCGCTGCGTCACATCCGCCGGCACGGCAATCGCCTGACCGCCCAGCCGGCGCGCGTCCTCGGCCACAGCCGATAGCGGCGCATAGCTGCGCGCAGCCAGCGTCAATGCTGCGCCACGCTCGGCCAGCTTCAGCGCCGTGGCGCGGCCAATGCCGCTGCTGGCGCCGGTGATCAACACACTCATGCTTTTCAAATCCACAGTCATGATCCCAATCCCTCAATCACAGAAAGAAGCCCGGCTGTCAGGAGGCGGCAGCCGGGCTTCGGTTCGTGTGCTCGGATTGTGTCCGCGCTGACTCGCCACACACTTCGATCCGAGACACACTTCAACCGCGCACAGGGAAGCCGAATGCGAGCCAGCTACACAGAAACGCCAGTCGCCGGACTCGAAGGCGCCGCCGGTTCCAGCGCCCTGCGGGTCGCCGTCTGGCGGGACGCAAAGATCAACTTCATCACAAGCGGGCCGCCGATGCCGGCGGCGATTTTGCCCAGCAAACCGAGCGGCAATTCATACTCGATGCGGTCAATAATGCGCGTGCCGTTGTCCGCCGGCTCGAAACGATGCGTATGCCGCCAGCGTTTGAACGGCCCCTGACCGGGCAGTTGCTCATCCACAAACTGGCGCGGCGGCTCGTGCGCGGTCACCTGCAAGACCCAGCGTTGTCGCAAGAGGCCGGCGCCCATCGAAATATTCACCCGGCTGCCGGCGCGCATGGGCTGGTCGCAGCTTTCGATCGCCAGGCCGAACAAGCCGGGCATGATCTTCGGCAGCGCGCGCGGATCGTTGTGGAACTCCCACACAGTCTCCAGCGGCGCGCGCACAAGAAAAGACGATTCAACAACGGCCATGGCCCGGCGCCCGACTCTTAGCGGTTGGCGCCGGTGTTGCGCCGGCGCTGCTGCGCGTCAACGCGCGCCTGTTGCAGCGCAACCTTCTGCGCCGCAGCCTTCTGCGCCGCAATCCTGCGCTGCGCAGCCAGCAGGCTCATGGTCGTCGCAAAGGCGGCGCCAAACGTCACAACAGCGGAAATCAGCATCTCGCTCTGCATGTTGCTCTCACAATCCCAACCCCAAACCCTCTTATCGATACTCGGCCCGGCCGAGCGAACGATTGATCAGGAAACCCAGCGTCATCGCGCGCACGTAGCCGATGCCCTCGCGCAGTCGAATCGGCTGAACACCAAACACCTTTTCTGTGGCATTGTCGGTTGCCACATTGTCCACACCGAGCTGCGCCAGCAGGCTGGGGGTGACCGGCGGCCTGGGCAGCGCCTTGTCCATCACACCAACGGCAATGCGCAACAACCCCACCGGCATGTGTAGTTTGACACGCTTGACGCCCAGTTCGGCAATCACGGCGTCGATGATCTGTTCCAGTGTGATGACCTCGCTGCCGCAGATTTGCAACCGCGCGTTGACGACCTGCGGGTTATCCAGTGAACGGACAACACAGGCGGCCACGTCCTGCACGGCGATCGGCTGGAATTTGGACTTGCCGTCACCCGGCACAATCATGAACGGCGGGATGCGCGCCAGGCCGGCCAGCGTGTTGATGAATTCGTCGCCTTCCCCAAAGATGACCGACGCTTCCAGAACCGTGTAGGGGATACCGCTGGCCGTCAGGTAGTCCACGCCGACACCCTGCGTGTGGGCGAGCGGATAGGGCCGGCTGGCATCCGCGCCCAGACCGACCACGGTGATGATATGCTGCACGCCGGCCCGTTTCGCGGCATCGACCACGTTGATCGTGCCCTGGGCGTTGACGCGCTCCATCGTCACCGCGCCCCGGTCACGGTTCACGGCGGCCAGGTGGATGACCGTCCGGACGCCTTGCATGGCAGCATCCAGCGAGGCAGGGTTGGTCACGTCTCCCACAATCGGCTCAATGCCGTTGTCAAGCCGGCGAATCTTTTCAAACTGGCTCTGGCTGCGCACGATGGCGCGAATGGCTGGTTTTGCGCCGCCCCTGGCGAGCAGTGCCTTGATGACGTATCTTGCAACGTACCCGTTTGCGCCCGTTATCAGAATCATCGGATTTTCCATTCCTTCGCCGGATTTTTTCGCCACAGCCGGCGATGTGAGACGGCACTGCCGACTTGTGTGCTGTGTCCAAATCATAGTCCGGCAACTGAGACTCCACTTAAGCGCGCCTAAGATGGCGCACACACTTTGACGAGCGAATGATCCTCCTGCAGATTCCAAACCTGCGGGAGGCGCAGACCGACGCCCATCCACCCAGCGACTGAATCGCTCTCAGTCGCGGTGATAGAATCCTTCGCGTGAACGACAAGCACCTGAACACGCTGGAATTGCCGAAGATTCTGGAGCGGTTGACGGCTTATTGCAGCTTTTCCGCCAGCGTCGAACTGGCGCGCGCCCTGCGACCTGCCACAGACCCCGCCGAGGCGCAGCGCCGGGTTGCAGAGACAACCCAGGCCCGCGCAGCGCTGCAGGTGAACGACAATCTGAGCATCGGGGGGGCGCGCGACGTGCGCGAACGCGCTGAGTTCGCGGCTCGCAGCGGCGTGCTCGAACCATCCGAGCTGCTCAGCATCCGCGACACGCTGACCAGCGCGCGCAACGTGCAGCGCGCCCTGTCGCGCTACGCGGCCCTGTATCCTCAATTAACCGCCATCACCAATCAGATCGAGCCGTGCGGCGGTCTGGTGACGGAGATCACCCGCTGTATCGACGACAAAGCCGAGGTGCGCGACAGCGCGTCGCCTGAATTGTCCACCATCCGGCGCGAAGTGCGCGTCATCCACGACCGGCTGATGCAGAAACTCCAGCGTCTCATCAGCGACGGCAGCAACACGTCGTGGTTGCAGGAGCCGATCATCACCCAGCGCGGCGGGCGCTACGTGATTCCCGTCAAGGCCGACCACAAGGGCCGCATCCCCGGCCTGATCCACGACCAGAGCGCCAGCGGAATGACGATCTTCATCGAGCCGCTGGCAACCCTGGAGTTGAACAACCAGTGGCGCGAATTGCAGTTGGCCGAGACGCGCGAAGTGCGGCGCATTCTGGGGAATCTGTCCACTCTGGTCGGCCAGGAAGCGCCTTTCATCATTCGCACCGTCGAAGCGCTGGCGCAATTTGACCTGGCGCTGGCCAAAGCCAAATACGCCGACGGCATTCGCGGGGTGGAACCCGTTCTATCCTCATCACGCGTGATCGACCTGCGCCAGGCCCGGCATCCTCTGCTTAAGCCGGACACCGTGGTGCCGATCGACGTGCTGATGAACAACGACGCGCGCCTGCTGGTGATCACCGGCCCGAACACCGGCGGCAAGACGGTAGCGCTCAAGACAATCGGCCTGCTGGCGGTCATGCACCAGTGCGGCTTGCACGTGCCGGCCGAATCGGCCACCCTGCCCGTGTTTGAACACATCTACGCCGACATCGGCGACGAGCAATCCATCGAACAAAGCCTGTCCACGTTCAGCGCGCATCTGACGAATCTGGTGTCGTTTCTCGGCAACGTGGACGCGCAATCGCTGGTGCTGCTCGACGAGTTGGGCGCAGGCACCGACCCGACAGAGGGCGCGGCCCTGGCGCGCGCGATCCTGGAGCATCTGCTCGAATCCGGCGCGCTGTGCGTCATCGCCACGCACTATCCAAACCTGAAGGCATGGGCGTACATGACCGATGGCGCCGAGAACGCCAGCGTCGCTTTTGACTACGAGACGCTGCGGCCGTTGTACAAATTGCAGATCGGCCTGCCCGGCAGATCGAACGCTTTCGCCATCGCGCAGCGCCTGGGTATGCCGCCAGATGTCCTGCACAAGGCGCAGAGCTACATCGACGCCGGCGACGCCCGCACGGAGGACATGCTGGCGGAAATTGCCAGGTTGCAGCGCCAGGCTGAAGCGGCCCGCCAGGCTGCAGCGCGGGCGCAGCGCGAGGCTGAGACCAATGCGGACAAAATTCGCGCCCGGCTGGCCGGCATCGAGGATGAGCGCCGGGCATTGCTGGCCGAAGCGCGCGACGATGTGAACCGCGAGGTCGAGGCATTGCGCGCCGAAGTGCGCCGGCTGCGCAGCCGGGTGCTGGCCGCCGGCGGCGCGCTCGATGAAGTCAGGGCGCTGGAGCGCGAAGCCGAGCAACTGGAAGAGCAGGCCGGGCGCGAAGCGGCGCTCAAAACGGCGCTCAAAGCGGCGCGCGAGACGCACAGGCCGGAGCCTCCGCCGCTCCAGCAAAAACGACCCTTGCGGGCGAACGATCGCGTGCGCGTGCGCTCGCTCGGCGCGGATGGCGTCATCGGCGCTATCGTCGGCGACGACGCCGACGTGCAGGTGGGCCGCATGAGAATGCGCGTCAAGCTGAGCGACCTGGAACGCCTGCGCACAGCGCCGGCAGAAGACAGACTCCCCGAACGGATGTTCGAGTTGCGGGGCGATCTCGCCTCGCCGGGCATGGAACTCGATCTGCGCGGCTTGACTTCGGAGGAAGGCGTGACACAGTTGGATCAGTATCTCGAACGGGCGGCGCGGGCGTCGCTGCCGTTCGTGCGCATCATCCACGGCAAGGGCACGGGCGCGCTGCGCCGGGCCATTCGCAATGCCATCAAAGGCAACCCGCTGGTGAAATCATTTGAGACCGGCCAGGATGGCGAGGGCGGCGACGGCGTCACCGTGATCAAGCTGGCTGAAATCTGACGCCGGCCAGGCGGGCGCGTTGTTTTACACACCATGACGCGAGAAAGGACCTTCCGCATCGCCACAATCCTGGCGATCATCGCGCTGACCATTGTGATCGTCGAGCAGGTCTGGCGGTTCGGCCAGACAATCAGCGGGTTGCTGTCGGTGCTGGCCGGCGCGTGGTTTCTCGCGCTGGTCTTGCGTCCGTTCATCAGTGCGTTGCGCCGCGTCACGATTCCTCCGGCCGTCGTGAAATGGCTGGGACGCCGGTTTGGAGCGCGGGCTGCCCAAAGCCTTTCCGGCGCGCAGATGCCCTTCGCGGTATCTGTCGCGCTGGTGTACATCACCGCTCTGGTGATCGTGTCCGGTCTGTTGACCATCGGCGTCGCTACCGCGCTGGAGCAGATTCGGGCGTTCGTCAATCGCCTGCCGGAGTTTTCCACCGCGCTGCCGGGACAGCTTCGCGCGCTGTGGGCGTCGTTCGCGCTTCAATTCGATCTTGACCCCACCGCGATCGATCAAGTTCTTTCCGCCGAGGCCATCGCCACTCAGGTGCGCGATTCGATCGGCAATATTGCCCAGCAAACGTTGAGTCTTGCGGCCGGCACGGCCAACCTGGTGGCGCAACTGGCGCTGATGTTGATCCTCAGCCTGTTCATGACGATGGAAGGCCGGCTGTTGCAGCGCCAAATCTTTCTGCTCATCCCGCGCGAGGCGCACGAGCCGCTGATCGCCAGTTTTGCGGCTGTGGATCGCTCATTCACCGGCTATCTGCGCGGCTATGTGTTTGCGGCGTTGATTCGCGGCGCAATTGCCCTGGCCGTGTGCAGCCTGTTCCAGATCAACTTCAGTGTGGTGATTTCGCTGCAATACGCGATCCTGTCGTTCATCCCGCTGCTGGGGTCGCCGCTGGGGATTGGCGTCGCTGCCATCATCGTGCTGCTGGTGCGGCCCGAGGCGGCGCTGGCCGTGACGATCATCCTGCTGGTTGCCGATCAGGTGGTGGCCTACCTTGTGCTGCCGCGCATCATGAGCGACATCGTGGGCGTGCCGGGACTGGTGCAACTGGTGTCGGTGACGATCGGCGTGCAGTTGGTTGGCTTCTGGGGCCTGTTGTTCAGCATCCCATTCGTGGGGGCTGCGTATGCGCTGGCGTTCGACTTCTACCTGCCGCGCATGCGCCGGACGCAGGGGTTGCCAGAGACAGACAGCAGCCTGGAGGAGATTCTGCATCGCAGGCACAATCGCCCGACCGCGCCCAGGCTCGACCCATCGGCAGCGCCGGAGCGCTCCTCCGGCGAGCAGCCGCAAAAAAGCGCCGGGCCGGTGTGAGGACGGGACACCCGGCTTATCCGGCTATCACGCGCGCATCAGGCCGGCCTCACCCGACTGCGCCTATCATTATCTAATCCAGCGAGGTGTTGCATGAATGTGTTTGGCCGCAGAGACAGGGAAAACGAAATTCGCAGGATGGGCCGGCTGCCGCCCGGCCAGGCGCTGACCGAGAAGTTTCCGGTGCTGCATTATGGGCCGGTGCCAGCCTACGACATGACCAAATGGGATTTTCGCATCTTCGGCGAGGTGGAAGAAGAGCGGCGCTTTACCTGGGAAGAGTTCCAGCGATTGCCCATGCGCGCCATCAACATGGACATCCATTGCGTAACGCGCTGGAGCAAGTTCGACACGCTGTGGGAAGGCGTGTGGCTGCAAGACCTGATCGACCAGGGCATCGTGAAGCTGAAGCCCACGGCGAAATACGTCATCGAGCATTGCGAATACGGCTTCACCACCAATCTGGACATCGAGCACTTTCTGAGGCCGACTACCCTGCTGGCGGTGAAGTACAACGGTCAGCCGCTCGAACCCGACCACGGCTATCCGTTGCGGGTAGTGGTCGGCGCGACGCCGGAGCAGGCACAGGACCCGGACACGCGCTATTTCTGGAAGGGGGGCAAGTGGCTGCGCGGGCTGGAGTTCAGCGCGGTGGACAAGCCGGGGTTCTGGGAGCAGGCCGGCTATCACAACATCGCGCGCGTGTGGCCGGAAGAGCGGTTTGAGGGGCAGTGGTAGGGCGCATCTGCCCGCGAATGGTGACAACCACGAACATCTGGCTGCTCAATACCCAGCCGGCGTCGCAGCCGCCCCGCTCACGATTGCTACGCCGGCGCTGGTGCCGATGCGCGTGGCGCCGGCCTCGATCATCGCCAGCGCCTGCTCGCGCATACGGATGCCGCCGGCAGCCTTCACGCCCATCTCCGGCCCCACGACCTCGCGCATCAGTCGCACATCCTCGACCGTCGCGCCGGTCGAGTTGACGCCGGTGGAGGTCTTGACGAAGTCCGCGCCGGCCTCTTGCGCCAGCCGGCAGGCCAGGCGCTTCTCCTCGTCGGTCAACAGGCCACATTCGATGATGACTTTCAGCAGCGCGTCCCTGCGCTTTTTCCTGCGACAGGTTGAAACGACGCCGGCGATGTCATCCCGCACAAAATCGGCCAGGCCGCTTTTCAGCGCGCCGATGTTGATCACCATGTCGATCTCGCGCGCGCCGGCGTCGATGGCCTGCTCAGCCTCGAACATCTTGGCCAGCGTAGTGGTTGCTCCGAGCGGAAAGCCGACCGCCACGCCCAGTTTGACATCCGACTTGTCCAGCAGGTCGGCGCACAGCCGGCCCCAGCACAGATTGACGCACACCGTTGCAAAGTGATATTGCATCGCCTCGGCGCACAGCCGCTCGATCTGGGCGCGGGTGGCGTCCGGCTTCAACAGCGTATGGTCGATGTAGCGGGCCAGTTCCAGATCCGTCATGGAAGGGTCTCCTGCTCGTATCGGTGATGAGTGACAATGCCGATGCTGTCGGGCGGCCAGTACACCAGCCAGGCCCGGCCCACTACGGCGTCGAGCTTGACCGGCCCCCAGGTGCGGCTGTCGTTGAGCGACAGGCGGTTGTCGGCCAGCGCATATAGCTCATCGTCGCCCAGCTCGAGCGCGACGACGGAAGTCATGCTGTCACCGGCCAGTATGGGCGCGCTGGCGTAAGGCTCGTTCAGCGGGCGATTGTTGACGATCACCTGCCGGCCGCGCACTTCGACTTTCTCGCCCGGCAACCCGATCACGCGCCGGGCGACGATGCGGCCCGACCCCAGCGGGTCACGCAGGACGACGATATCGCCGCGCTGCGGTGGAGACAAAAGATAGGTTGACCGGCTGACCAGCAGTTGCTGTCCGTCGCGCAGCGTCGGGGCCATTGTGGTTCCTGCGATCGTCGCGCCGGTTAGAAGGAAGGTGTAGACACCATACATGATCACTGCCATGACGACCACTTCCGCCAGCGCGCGCAGCGCCCCGCCCCGCGCATTCGCGCGATCCCAGATCTCCTCGATGGTTTCAGCGGCGTCGGCCGGCTGGCCGGCATACGCGGGCATCTCGGTCGTCTGGTTCAACGGCGCGCCCCGACCTGTTGAGCGACGGGTGGTTTGCATCATGTGCTGAAAAGAGATTATAGCGGCAAGGTGTTCTGGTTTATCATGCGCGACATGGAAAGAGCAAGCGGCCTGTTGTTGCATCCCACATCTCTGCCCGGTCGATTTGGCATCGGCGAGCTGGGCGATGCCGCGCATCGGTTCGTTGATTTTCTGGCGGACGCCGGCCAGCGCCTGTGGCAGGTGTTGCCGCTCGGCCCCACCGGCTACGGCGATTCGCCCTATCAGTGCTTCTCGGCTTTTGCCGGCAACCCGCTGCTGATCAGCCTGGAAAAGCTGGTCGAGGAGAACGCGCTGGCGCCGGCTGACCTGGCCGACACCCCGGCTTTTCCTCAGGATCGGGTGGACTATGGGCCGGTCATTCAATTCAAGTTCGACCGCTTGCGCCGTTCGTTCGACTATTTTGAGCGCCACGCAGCGGCGGAAGATCGCGCCGCATTCGAGGCGTTTTGCGCAGGCAATGCGGCCTGGCTGGATGACTACGCCCTGTTCATGGCGTTGAAAGATGCGCACGGCGGGCGGGTGTGGAACACGTGGGCGCCGGATATTGCGCGGCGTGAGCCGGCGGCGCTCGCCGGCTGGCGCGCTAAATTGAGCCGCGAGCAGCGCGCCTGGCAATATTTCCAGTATCAGTTTTTCAAGCAATGGCGGGCCGTCAAACAGCGCGCCAACGCGCGCGGCATCGAGATCATTGGCGATATTCCGATCTTCGTCGCCTATGACAGCGCAGACGCCTGGGCCAACCGCGACCAGTTTCACTTTGACGAAGCCGGCAACCCGACCGTGATCGCCGGCGTGCCGCCGGACTACTTCAGCCCCACCGGCCAGCGCTGGGGCAATCCGCTTTATCGCTGGGAGGTGATGCAGCAGCGCGGGTTCGACTGGTGGATCGAGCGTTGCCGCAGCGCGTTTGAGCTGTATGACTGCGCGCGCATCGATCATTTTCGCGGCTTCGAGGCGTACTGGGAAGTGCCGGCCAGCGAGCCGACTGCCATCAAAGGCCGCTGGGTCAAAGCCCCCGGCTACGACCTTTTCCGCGCCATCGAGCGCGCCCTGCGCCCGGCCAACGCGCCGCCCGACTATCGTCTGCCCATCATTGCCGAAGACCTGGGCGTGATTACGCCGGAGGTCGAGGCGCTGCGCGACGCCTTTCATTTCCCCGGTATGCGCGTGTTGCAGTTCGCGTTTGTGGCCGACGCCCGTTCCAGCTATCTGCCGCACAACTACATCCGCAACTGCGTGGCCTACAGCGGCACGCACGACAACAACACGACCGTGGGCTGGTTCAACAGCCTGGACGCGCCGACGCGCAAACAGGTGCTGAGCTACACCGGCACAGATGGCCGGCAAATCCACTGGGATATGGCCCGGCTGTTGATGATGTCGGTGGCCGACACCATCGTGCTGACCGCGCAGGATGTTCTGGGGCTGGGCGAAGCGGCGCGCATGAACCTGCCGGGCCGGCCGCACGGCAACTGGCAATGGCGTCTGTTGCCCGGCCAACTCACGCAGCACCTGGCCGGCCGGCTGCGCGAGATGGCGCTGACCTATGGCCGGTTCGAGGAAGCCAGGCAGTGAATTCAGGCGACCCTCCGCGCGCATCCAACGACCAGCCATCCCCGGCAATTTCCGCTCACGCCGACCCGCGCCTGTTGCAACGGCGCGCCCGGCGCGCCTTGTGGTTCGGCTTCAGGATGATCGCCGGCTTTGTCTGGTGGGAGCTGCTTCTGGCGCGCGTTATCGGTCGCGAGCGGGTGGAGCGTGGGCGCATGTCGCGCTTCGCCAGGCTGGCGCGCGCGTTTCGCGCGCTGGCAGTGGATTTGGGCGGCGTGTGGATCAAGCTGGGCCAGTTCCTGAGCAGCCGCGTCGATATCATGCCGCAGCCGGTGATCGCCGAGTTGAGCGGCCTGCAGGACGCTGTGCCGGCGGAGCCTTTTGAGACCATCGCGGCAATTGTTGAGGCGGAGCTGGGCCGGCCGG